>NZ_JBZAYA010000017.1:0-82982 GCF_058244265.1 Arthrobacter sp. SE2
ACCTACTCTGCCAGCCAGTCCCAGACCAGCCACAACAATCCTCACAGTCGTTATGAGGCTTCAAAACGACGTTAACTGCGAGTCAGTTGGGTTGGAAGCCTTAGCGGACCAGGAAGCCCGCTTCGCGGATCGCTGCCTTGACTTGGGCGATCATGTCATCCGGACCGAAGTGGAACACCGAGGCGGCCAGAACCGCGTCGGCACCTGCTTCCACTGCGGGCGGGAAATGCGCCGGTTCTCCAGCGCCCCCGGAAGCGATGATCGGGATGTGGACGGCCGCACGGACCAGGCGGATGAGTTCGAGGTCGAAGCCGTCCTTGGTGCCGTCGGCGTCAATGGAGTTGAGGAGGATCTCCCCCACGCCGCGTTCCGCAGCTTCCTTGGCCCACGCGATGGCGTCGATTCCCGTTCCCTGGCGTCCGCCGTGGGTGGTCACCTCGAAGCCGGAAGCCGTCGGCTCGGAGCCGGGCCTCGTCCGCCGCGCGTCCACCGACAAAACCAGCACTTGCGATCCGAAGTGGCGGGTGATCTCGTCGATGACGTCCGGGCGTGCGACGGCGGCAGTGTTGATGGATGCCTTGTCCGCGCCGAAGCGCAGGAGCTTGTCCACTTCGGCCACGCCGCGGACGCCACCGCCGACGGTCAGCGGGATGAAGACTTCCTCGGCGGTGCGGCGAACGACGTCGAACGTTGTTTCCCGGTTGCCGGAAGACGCCGTGACGTCGAGGAACGTGAGCTCGTCCGCCCCGGCGTTGTCATAGCGGTGCGCCAGCTCGACGGGATCTCCGGCGTCGCGAAGACCCTCGAAGTTGATGCCCTTCACCACACGGCCGGCGTCGACATCTAGGCAAGGGATGACCCGTACTGCTACAGCCATTGCTACTCCTGGAATTGTCTCGTGTCAGATGCGGCAGGCGTGGATGCTGCTGACCAGGATGGCGCGGGCGCCGAGGTCGTACAGCTCATCCATGATCCGGTTGGTTTCCTTTTTCGGAACCATGGAGCGGACGGCAACCCAGTCCGAGTCGCGCAGCGGCGACACCGTGGGCGATTCGAGACCCGGTGTGAGGGTGGCGGCTTCTTCCACGAGATCCTTGCGGATGTCGTAGTCCATGAGGACGTACTGGCGGGCGACGAGCACGCCCTGCAGGCGCCGGATCAGGACCTCGATCTCCTTCGCGGTGCCGTTTGCGGCACCACCCTCGCCGGTGCGGCGGATCAGGACGGCTTCGGACTTGAGGATGGGCTCGCCGAAGATCTCCATTCCGGCAGCCTTGAGCGTGTTTCCGGTTTCGACGACGTCGGCGATCGCGTCGGCGACGCCGAGACGCACGGAAGACTCAACGGCGCCGTCGAGGCGGACGACCTTGGCTTTGACGCCGCGCTCGGCGAGGTAATCGCGTAGGAGGCCGTCGTAGCTCGTCGCGAGGCGCTTGCCTTCAAGCTGCTCGACGCCGGAGAAGTCACCGACGGGGCCGGCGAAACGGAAGGTGGACGCGGCGAAGCCCAGGGGAAGCAGCTCTTCTGCTTCGACCTGTGCGTCCAGCAGGAGGTCGCGGCCGGTGATACCGACGTCGAGCGTTCCTTGGCCGACATACACGGCGATGTCCCGGGGGCGGAGGAAGAAGAACTCAATGTCGTTGTCGGGATCGACCATGACGAGTTCGCGGGTATCGCGGCGCTGGCGGTATCCCGCCTCGGTCAGCATCGCGGAGGCGGCTTCGGACAAGGACCCCTTGTTGGGGACGGCTACTCGCAGCATTGGGGGACTTTCTTGGGGAGTGGAAGGGGATGTTTCAGGCATTGTGCCCACGGCACTGTCCGCAGAGGGACGTGCAGTGAGCGCTGGGGCCACGCTGGGGCACTGTCAGGGCCTCTTCAGGTCCTGACAGAGCGGACGTGGCTAGAGATGCTTGTAAACGTCTTCCAGGCTCAGACCCTTGGCGAGCATCAGGACCTGCAGGTGGTAGAGCAACTGGGAGATTTCCTCAGCCGCGGCTTCATCGGATTCATACTCTGCAGCCATCCAGACTTCGGCTGCTTCCTCCACGACTTTCTTGCCGATGCCGTGGATTCCGGAGTCCAATTCGGCGACGGTGCGGGAGCCTGCCGGACGGGTCGCTGCCTTTTCGCTCAGTTCTGCGAACAGCGTCTCGAAATTCTTCACGCCCTACAGCCTACTTGCTCGGGGCCGGTGACCGCCTGTCGGGTCATTGCATGACGGAAGGGATGTGAGCGAACGCACAATGTGCGCAGGCACGCCCACATCCCTTTCGTCGATTTGCTAGGTGTACTGCTTGAGAGTCAGAGCGGTGGAGAGCGCGGCGGTCACGGCTTCGTGGCCCTTGTCCTCCGAGGAGCCTTCCAGTCCGGCGCGGTCCAGGCCCTGCTGCTCGGTGTCGCAGGTGAGCACGCCGAAACCTACCGGGACTCCGGTGCGGACGCTGACTTCAGTGAGTCCTGACGTCGCTGCCTGGCATACGTACTCAAAGTGCGGTGTACCTCCGCGGATGACGACGCCAAGGGCAACGACGGCGTCAAAGTGCGGCGCGAGCCGTGCCGCCGCGACGGGAAGCTCAAAGGATCCAGGGACGCGCAGCACGGTGGGCTCGGCGATGCCGGCTTCCTTTGCGGCACGCAGCGCCCCGTCGAGGAGCCCGTCCATGATCTGGGTATGCCAGCTGGCAGCAACGATGGCGAGTTTCAGCTGGTGGGTTTCCTCCGGGTTGAGGGTGGTGAGGTCGATGGTGGGGGCGCCGTGTCCGCTCATGGGTGTGTGGTAGTCCGTTCAGTCTTGGTAGTGCAGTTCAGTCTTGGTAGTGCAGTTCAGTCTTGTTCGAGGTCAAAAGTGCCGGCAGCTGCATGGGTACCGGCCGGTTCGGTGTCGCCGAGGGTCAGGCGGTGGTCCATGCGGTCCTTCTTGGTCTGAAGGTACCGAAGGTTCTCTTCACGGGACGGAACCTCGGTGGGCACCATCTCGATAACCTTCACGCCAGCCGCGGCAAGCCTGTTCTGCTTGTCCGGGTTGTTGCTCAGGAGGCGGATTTCGTGAAGGCCCATTTCGGCAAGGATCTGCGCAGCCGCTTTGTAGCAGCGTGCGTCCACCGGCAGCCCGAGCTGCTCGTTGGCCTCGACCGTGTCGAATCCGGCCTCTTGCAATGCGTAGGCCTTGATCTTGTTGGCCAGGCCGATGCCGCGGCCTTCCTGTCCGCGCAGGTAGAGCAGGGTGCCGCCCTCTTCGCGGATCAGCTCAAGGGCGTAGGCCAGCTGTTCGCCGCAATCGCAGCGGTACGAACCGAAAACGTCGCCCGTGAGGCACTCCGAGTGAAGGCGCACCAGCGGGGCCTTGCCTGCACGCGGCGCTTTCGGGGAACTCACCGCCAGGTGCTCCGCACCCGTTGCAAGGTCGGTCCATGCTTGTGCCACGAACTCACCGAAGGCGGTGGGTAGCTGGACAATCGGGCCGCCGCTCACGGGATGCGTTGCGCGCGCGGGCGTGCCGCCGTCGTGCGTTGTCGCTGTAGTCATCGCTGCTCCTCGTTTCCTGCCGGAATTGCAACCTGGTTCTCAGCCTCCGACGCTACAACATAAGCCACGAGGTCCTCGATCGAAATCAGAGGACATCCGTGCTCGGCAGCGAACTCCCGGAGGCTGTCCAGGCGCATCATTTCACCATCGTCATGTACCAACTCGGCGATCACGCCCACCGGGGCGAGCCCCGCAAGCCTGCAGAGATCAACTGCCGCTTCCGTGTGTCCCGGACGTTCACGCACTCCCCCATTAACGGCCCGGAGCGGAAAAATATGCCCGGGCCGGGTGATCGAGGACGGTGTGCTGCTCGAATCAGCGAGAATCCGGGCCGTCAGGGCCCTGTCCGTGGCGGAAATACCGGTACTGACGCCCAAAGCGGCATCGCAGGACACCGTGTAAGCAGTGCCCTTGGCGTCTTCATTGACCAGGACCATGGGCGGCAGCGCCAGGGCATCAGCCCGCGAGCCCTCGAGGGGAACGCAAATAACTCCCGAGCTGTAGCGGATGGTCCAGCCCATGAGAGCAGGCGTGGCGTGTTCGGCGGCGAAGATGATGTCGCCTTCGTTTTCGCGGTCTTCATTGTCCACAACAATGACGGGACGGCCGGCCCTCATGGCCTGCACAGCTTTCTCAACGGGATCCAGCCCCTGGCGCACCACTGTGGTACTGCCGTTGCTTGCGGCGCTCACTGGGCAGCCCCAGCGGCGATTGCCGGCGAACGGAAGGACAGCAGGCGCTCGGTGTATTTCGCGAGGACGTCCACCTCAAGGTTGACGCGCCCGCCTATGGCCTTGGCCCCGAGACCGGTTTCGTCCAGCGTGGTGGGAATGAGGCCCACTTCAAACCAGGGCTTCTCTTCTTCGGCCGGGCTGACGGCCGTGACGGTGAGTGAAACGCCGTCGACGGCGATCGACCCTTTTTCGGCGATGTAGCGTGCCAGCGGGGCCGGCACGGCGAAGCGGAGGCGGTCCCAGTTGCCCAGCGACTCGCGCTCCAGAAGCTGCCCGACGCCGTCGACGTGGCCCTGGACAACGTGGCCGTCCAAGCGGCCGCCCGCCTGGACACAACGCTCGAGGTTCACAGTGTCACCCGCCGTCAGTTCGCCGATGGTGGTCCGGACGAGGGTTTCGCCCATGACGTCGACGCTGAACTCCCGGCCGTCGATGTCCGTTGCGGTGAGGCACACGCCGTTGACGGCGATGGAGCCGCCCAAGCCAAGGCCTTCAGTGGTGCTGGGGGCCATGAGGCGCAGCGTCGCGCTGGCCTCGCCGTCGTGCCCGACGGACAGGACCGTGCCTTGTTCAGCGACGATTCCGGTAAACATCAGTGTCCTCCTGTGGTGGTGTCCGAGGCGTCCTTGCCCGGAAATGGTTCGTGGTGTTCGGTATGGGCCTTCATCCAGGCCGGCTTGTTTCCGTCCGATGGTCCGGACCTCAAATGCAGCCTGAGGTCTCGGCCCAGTGCATGGACCGCACCGCCACCGGCGTCGTCCCAGTTCCAGCGCTGGGCGTCGGCGAGGGTGGAGATGCCGAGATCCGTCAGGGCAGGTGTACCGGAGCCCAGCAGGGTAGGCGCAAGATAGACGATCAATTCGTCCACAAGACCCGCGGCGAGGAAGGCGCTCAGGATGCGGGAGCCGCCTTCCACCATGACGTGCCGGACGCCTTCGGCGAACAGCAACTCCAAAGCTTCGGCAGGATCGCGGGTTGGCAGGTGGATGAACTTGCCGTCGCTCCCCCGGACAGCGGCATCCGAAGGGACATCCCGCAGCCCCATGACGGCCCGGAGTGGCTGGCTTTGCGATACTTCGCCATCCGGCTCCCGCGCCGTCAGCCGCGGGTTGTCCACCAGGACGGTTTCGGTGCCCACCAGAATGGCGTCGATCAGGCGGCGCAGTCCGTGGTTGTCGGCGAGTGATTCCGGACTGGAGATCCATTGGCTGGTCCCGTCGGTAGCCGCGATCCTACTGTCGAGGGTCTGCGCAATGTGAAGCGTAACGAACGGACGCCTCGCCTCCACCGCATTGAACCACTCGCGGTTCAGTTTCCAGGCCTCGGCGTCAGCCAGCCCGGACCGCACGTCCACGCCGGCAGCGCGCAGTCTGCCGGCACCTCCTGCGGCCGGATCGTGGGGGTCGTCGACGGCGTAAACCACACGTGAGATGCCAGCGTCAATGATCGCCTGGGTGCAGGGTCCCGTGCGCCCTATGTGGTTGCAGGGCTCCAAGGTCACCACCATGGTTGTTCCGGCGAGGTCGAGGCCCCTTGCCTGCGCTTTCGCGATCGCATCTGCCTCGGCGTGGGGCGTGCCGGCGCCGCGGTGGTAGCCCGTGACGAGTTGCTCTCCGTTGGGCCCAAGCACAACCGCTCCCACCAAGGGATTGGCGCCACGGTGTCCCCGGAGGGCCACGTGCAGCGCCGTCTCCATGGCCGCGGACTCAGCCTCCGGGAAATTCAGCTTCGAGGCGTCGCTCATGAAAGGGCTCCTGCAGTTTCCGGCTCGGGCGTTGGCCTGAGCGGCCGGCTTTCACGTCGATCTGCGCGCCACCAGACAAAGAGTCCGGCAAGTGTGAAGAACCCGTAAAAGAGGTACATGAATGCGCTGGCAAAATAACCCGCGCTGAAAAGCAGCGGAACTCCCACAATGTCCACGGCAACCCAGATCAGCCAGAATTCAGTCCAGCCGCGTGCCATCCCATACGTTGCCAGAAGTGAACCCATGAAGGTCCAGGCATCTGCCCATACAGGAGGGTAGGAACCCATGGAATCGAAGACGGGAGTCAGGGCGGCGGTTCCCGCAATCATGGCTGCCACCATTCCGATCCGCACTTTGGGGCTTGCCCAGCCGGGCACGATGGCGCGGCCGTGGGTGCCTGCTTGGAGGCCTTGCCGCCAGCGGTACCAGCCGTAGGCGGCAACGCTGATGAACATGATCTGGCGTCCGGCTTGGCCCCACAGGGTTGCCGGCGAGGCGGCACCGAAGACGTTGCCAAGAAATACCGTCAACAGGAGCAGGTTGCCTGCGATCCCGACGGGCCATGCCCAGACTTTGCGGCGCATGCCGCCCAGGGCGCTGGCGAGCCCGAAAATATTGCCTAGCACTTCGCGAAGAACAAGGACAGATCCACCTACGGGAATCTGTGCTTCGAAGAGCCATCGCAGAAAGTCCATGTCGTTCCTTCCCTCGAATGCCGCGATGGCTCCGGGGGTGTACGACAGCGCAATGCCGGGCGCACGGAACGCCCAAGCATGACTGTACGTGCTTCTCCCATCCAGACTTTAACTGTCGGTACTGGAATTCCACCAGTTCAACCGTCCGCCGTCGTGATTCCCGTGAAGGAAACGCGATGGCTCGCGGGTCGCGGACTATAACCGCCGGTTCGGAATTACACCGACCCCGGAGCACGTATGTGTGTTGCTATTCTGACACAACTGGAGCAATGGCCGTTGTATTCCCTGACCAATATGCAGGCAATTGCGTCATTGTTGTCACATAGCCGCGAGGCCGGCGGCGCGCAGCCGCTCGATAGCCGCAGCGGGGTCCGCATGGCCGTAGACGGCGGATCCGGCAACGAACACATTTGCGCCGGCTTCTGCTGCCCGGACAATGGTCTCCTCCGTGACGCCGCCGTCGACCTGGATTGCGACGCCGATGCCGGAGCCGTCGATCGCCGCACGCGCCCGCCGGATCTTCGGCAGCGTGACGTCGAGGAAGGACTGCCCGCCGAAGCCAGGCTCCACGGTCATGATAAGGAGCATGTCCAGCTCGCTGAGCATGTCCAGGTATGGTTCCACGGGCGTGGCCGGACGAAGGGCCATACCTGCCTTGGCACCGCGGGCACGGAGCTCACGGGCGAGCTTGATGGGAGCCATCGCCGCTTCCGCGTGGAAGGTCACTGAAGCCACACCGGCATCGGCGTAGGCCGGCGCCCAGCGGTCGGCGTCGGCGATCATCAGGTGGGCGTCCAGCGGGACCGGGCTCACAGCCTGGATCCGCTCCACGACCGGCAGGCCGAGCGTCAGGTTCGGGACAAAGTGGTTGTCCATGACATCGACGTGGACGGCGTCGGCGTTGCTGATTCTCTTCAGCTCGGCTTCCAGGTTCACGAAATCCGCGGACAGGATGCTCGGGTTGATACAGCACTCAGTCAAGGCAGTTCCCTCAAGGTTGGTGGCGGTCTGGTGGTTGGCAATTCTCCAGCTTAGGCACGCGGGACTTTCAGCCGGGGAAAGGCGCCGAAAGTTACGGCTTCTTCCGGATAAGCGCCAGGAACATCGCATCGGTTTGATGCACGTGGGGCCACAATTGTGCGGTCAACTCGTGCCCGGCGCCGAGGTTGCCGGTCAGGCTGACCGAGTCCAGGGCCGCACCGGAGTCGATCTGCTCCAGGTCGTCCCGCTTGCGCAGGACATCGCTGACGACGGCGGTGGTTTCGGCCGGATGCGGGGAGCACGTCACGTACGCCACCACTCCGCCCGGTTTGACGGCGTCGATTGCCGAGTTGAGCAATTCACGCTGCAACGGACCGAGATCGGCAAGGTCCTTTGGGGTCCGGCGCCAGCGTGATTCGGGGCGGCGGCGCAGCGCTCCGAGGCCGCTGCACGGGACGTCGACCAGCACGCGGTCGAAAGTTTCCGGTTGTTCCTTGCCTACATCGCGGCCATCGCCTACCCGCACGCTCCAGGCGTCCCCCGGAACCGCCGAGAGGGCTTGGCTGACCAGCTTTGCCCGGTGTTCTGCGGGTTCATTGGCCAAGAGGCTCGCACCTTCCTGGCGGGCGAGGGCGGCCAGCAGCGCGGCCTTGCCACCGGGGCCGGCGCAAAGGTCCAGCCACTTCTCGCCTTCTTTGGCGCCCCGTCCGAGGTCCACGGCCGCAACGGCGCGGGCTACCAACTGGGAACCGACGTCCTGGACGCGCGTGGTGCCTTCGCGGATGGAGGACATGCGCCCGAGGTCGCCGCCGCTGGACAGCGCCGAGTCGATGACGAGTTCGCCGGGAGTGGCCCCGCTTTCCAGTGCTTCATCAAGATTGCCGATGCCGGGCAACGCCACCAGGTTCACCACAGGGGCCGCGTTGTCGGCTTCGAGCAGCTCGGTGATTTCGCTCGCGGGACGGCCATGCATGACGAGCGATTGGCGCAGCGCCCTGACAATCCATTCCGGGTGCGCGTGGCGTACGGACGCGATCCTGGTCTCGTCGGTCTCGTTTTCCAGCAGGTGGTCGAGCCACTCCGGAAGCGTCCTTGCGGTGACTTTTCGGAGCACCGCGTTGATGAGCGACGACGGGCCTGCTCCGATGACCGCGCGGGCCAGCCCGACAGTCTGGTCGAGTGCGGCGTGGGCAGGAACGCGCATCGCGAGCAATTGGTGGGCACCAAGTCGCAACGCATCCAGGACTGCCGGATCCAGTTGGGCGAGGGGCCGGTCGACACACTCGGCCAGGACGGCGTCGTACATCCCCTGGCCGCGCAGTGCCCCGTAGCTCAGCTCGGTGGCGAATCCGGCGTCGCGCTTGTCGAGGTGGTGGTGGCGGATCCGTGAAGGCAGCACGAGGTTTGCGTACGCGTCTTCCGAAGCGACTGCGCGCAGGACTTCGAACGCCACCAATCGTGCCGGATCCGCGCGCCGGGTCCGCTGGGACGGTGCGTTGGTGGAGAAACCGCGTTGCGGGCCCCTGTTGCGTTCGCGGCCTTGGGCGTCGCGGTTGCTTTCGCCGCGGGGACCGCGGTTGCCGTGGCCCCCGCCGTCCCTGTTCCCACTGTTGTTGGGGCCGCGCCGGCCGGACTCATTCATTCGAATTCCACGCTTTCTGGTGTTGCCAAACCACGGGCCCAATCGGCCGACGGCATCATCTTCTTGCCCGCAGGCTGGATCCCCCTGAGCTGCACTGCATGTGATCCGGTCCCGACCAGGACGTTCTTGCCGTCAACCCGGACCTGGCCGGGTGCAAGGTCCCGGATGTCCGGGCGCAAAGCTACAGGCTCCAGCTTGACGCGCTGTCCGTCGAGCATGGTCCATGCTCCCGGTTCGGGCGTGACCCCACGGGACCTGCGGTTGATGGCGAGGGCCGGTTGCGTCCACTCGAGCCGGCCGTCGCCGAGCGTCAGTTTGGGCGCGAGCGAGACGTCGCCTTGCTGCGGCTGGGGGGCCGCTTTGCCGGACTCGACGGCGGAGAGGGTCTGGGCGAGCAGGATCGCGCCGCTGCGCGAGAGCCGCTCCAGCAAGTCTCCGGCCGTGTCTTCAGGGCGTACGGTTTCCGTCAACGTCCCGAAGACCGGTCCAGTGTCGAGTCCTTCCTCGAGGAGGAAGGTAGCGGCTCCGGTGATGTCGTCGCCGGCGATGACTGAACGTTGGACCGGCGCGGCGCCGCGCCAGGCAGGGAGGAGGGAGAAGTGGAGATTGATCCAGCCGTGGCGCGGTACTCCGAGCGCGGCCTTGGGGACGAGGCCCCCGTAGGCGACGATCGCTGCGACGTCCGGCTCGTACGAAGCGATCCGCTCGGTGGTCCCGGCGTCCACCTTGGAGGCGTGGATGATGTCGATGCCGAGTTCAGCTGCACGTGCTGCCACGGGCGACGGCGTCAGGATCCGTTTGCGGCCGGTAGGGGCGTCCGGCCTGGTCAGCACCGCCACGATCTCAAAACCGGCCTCGATCAGCGCGTCAAGGGAAGGGACTGCGACTGCCGGAGTGCCGGCGAAAAGCACCCTCATTCGGCGGCTCCGAAGCTGCCGAAGCTCGAGCCCACAGTGTTGGCCCTCTTGGCGGTGGTCCGTTCAGTCACGGAGTGGTAGTTCGCTGCGCGGATGGCACGGAGGGCGGTTTTCCGGTCCTCACCCTCCAGGCGGTCCGTGAACAGGATCCCGTCCAAGTGGTCGGTCTCGTGCTGGAAGCAGCGGGCGAGCATGCCCTCTGCCTCGACGGACACGGGGTTGCCGTTCAGGTCCACGCCGGTGGCGCGGGTGGTCCTGCGGCGGCGAACCGGGAACGCGAGTCCGGGAATGGAGAGGCAGCCTTCTACCTCGTCAGGTTGGAAGTCATCGCTGCTCTCGAGCACGGGGTTGATGATGTGGCCTTCCACACCCCCGATCCGGTAAGTGAAGACCCGCTGGCTGACGCCGATCTGCGGCGCGGCGAGCCCGGCACCGTCCACGTCTTCCATGGTCTCGGTCATGTCCGACACGAGTTTGGCGAGCTCTGGCCCGAATTCCGTGACTGGATCAGCAACCGTGCGGAGCACGGGGTCGCCGATGATACGGATACTCAAAATGGCCATGTGCTGTCTTTCCTCACGATCGGCGAAGCTTGGATCCCCGCAAAAGGGGCCTAGGCCAGTTTAGTTGAGGCCGCGGGCGCCGCGGCGGCAGGGTACGACGGCGGAGCTACAGGGAGCAACGCCGTTCCGGCTGCGGCCACATCGGCAGACATCTCCCACACCCGTTTCAAGGCGCAGAACTTCCACCAGTGGTGCTTGAGGACGTCCGGGTTGGCGCGCTGGGGACGCACCTCGGTCTCGCCGATAGCCACCGCGAGCAGGACAGGGTTTTCACCGTATTTCCACGGCTCCCACTCCCCTGCCACTGGATCCACAAGGCTTTCTTCGGCCTTCATGCCCGCAACCAGTTGCATCACCACCTTGTCGTCGAGAGGTTTCACTGTTCCATCGCGGGTGGTGCCTTTGGTCTTGTAGTCGATCAGGCAGACCCTGCCGTTGATTTTGGCGACGAGGTCCAGGGTTCCGGCATAGCCAACGCTGGCGTTCCACACAGTGATCTCCGGCGCAATGGGCTCCACCCGGTACAGCTCCCACCACTCATCGAAACGGGCCGCGAAGGCTTCCTCGCCGTTTGAAGCGAGCTCGTCGCGCGTTTCCTTCACGCGGTGCGGGCGTCCGAGAGCGCGGAGGGCCACTTGCTCGCAGTAGTTATGCACGCGGTCACCACGGCGTGCGGCATCGTCCCGGTACACCTCCGCAGCCTTTGCTGCCTTGTTGACGGCCTGCCTCATCTTGGCAGGACTGGAAAGATGCTGCGGGAGCTCAGGGTCTTTCGCCAGGCTGCTGGCACCCATGTAGCCGAACCAGCCGTCCAGGGAGTGGGCCTGCTGGCCGATCACCGTGGTGATGGAAGGGACCGAGAAGGTCTCGGACGTGGACCGGGCATACATCCGGCCGTATTCGGTGGCATGGGCAAGCAGTGGATCTGTCATAGGAAAACTCTTTCACACACCGCTGACAGGAAGATGCGGAGCCTTAGTGGCTGCGGACGGAACTTCACGGCCTGGTAATTAATTAAACCCTCATGCATGGCGCACAGGGTTCTTTGACTCCCGGTGCCATAATTGGTCACGTCCGCGGATACGGGAGCGAATAGTGGTCCTCGATATAACAACACTGCGAGTGGCTCTAGGCGTGGTCGCCCTTACCCTGCTCCTTCTGTTTTACGCATCGTTTAGGCGCACGCGGTCGTCCTACAACGGGTGGTGGTGCATCGCCCTCTTGTTCTTCCTCGCTGGAAACCTCGCCTTCCTTCTCAACGGGACGCCACACCAAATCTGGGCGAATCCCTCGGGGAACGTCCTCTTGGTGGCTGGAGCGCTGAGTGTGTGGACCGGCGCCCGGTCTTTGAGGATGTTGCCGCCGCCAAAATGGCAGTTTGCTACGGCCTGTGGAATCACGGCCCTCGCGTCCGTATTGGAGAGCCCCGGTTACAACACCTGGTCCGGGGGCTTGGTATATCTAGGATTCATGACGTTGGGCATCGCGTTGGCGTCGCGCGATCTGTGGCTGCTGGATTCCAGCTACTCCCATGTGCACAAGTCGATGGCGTTGGCCGCGGGATTCCTTGCCGCGTACTATTTCTGCCGCCTGGCCGTGTACCTCGTCGAAGGTCCAACCGGGCCGACCTTCCGCATGTATTTTGGCCCGTCGATTGCCAGCCTGGTCACGCTGATACTTCTGGTTGCCGTGTCTTTCAGCATGACCGCCCTGAGCAACGATCAGTTGATCAACCGGCTCAGTGAACGCGCTGCCCGCGACAACCTGACCGGGCTTCTCAATCGCGGCACGTTCATGGACCTGGCCACGAAGGAACTCGAGCGCCTGCACACCACAAACTCCGTCGCTTCCTTGATCCTGGCCGACCTGGACCACTTCAAAGCGATCAATGACGAATACGGTCATGCCGCCGGGGACGCCGCGCTACAGGCGTTCGCGGTTGCGTGCACCGAGTCGGTACGATCCACGGACCTGGTGGGAAGGTATGGGGGCGAAGAGTTCATCTTGCTCTTGCCGGGGGCCAGTCAGGAGCGGGCTGAAAGCATCGCGGCCGACATCAATCGCTCTTTGGCGACAGCCAAAAAGCTCGACGACATCCACGTTCCAACGGTGAGTTACGGGGTCACCTCAACTGAGTTCGACGCCGTCGACCTCACCGCGATGATTGCGGCCGCCGATGCTGCCCTCTACGAAGCCAAGTCACTCGGAAGGAACCGGGTGGTAAGGGCAGAGCCTCGCGCATGATCGGGTCTCGATGGGCTTGACGCAAGGAACTCGTGGGCAACGACAAGAGGTCCTGTGCGAAACATGAACAATGTTTCGCACAGGACCTCTTCTTGGTGGGCGATACTGGGTTCGAACCAGTGACCTCTTCGGTGTGAACGAAGCGCGCTACCACTGCGCCAATCGCCCGTGCACAAGAAGACTAGCCGACCCCGGCCGGAATTCAAAAATCCGGAAAGTATCGGCTCGACCGACTAGGCAACAAACCAGGAAAAGGCCTACGAATCACACTGGTGTAATTCGCAAAATCCGCGCCAATTCAAGGAACTTAAGCCCATTGCCTACGATTCGGACAGATCGATTTGGAGTTTCCCGGAACCTCCTATAGAGTTTTTACTCGTCGGAAAGCGACGGAATGCCCCCTGCGGGCAGGCCGCCGAAGAAGACTATGCGGACGTAGCTCAGCTGGTAGAGCACCACCTTGCCAAGGTGGATGTCGCGAGTTCGAATCTCGTCGTCCGCTCGCAGGACACTGTCACGGCATTGATTTCTTGGAACCCCAGGAATAGTGCTTACACGGTGGGTTGGCCGAGAGGCGAGGCAGCGGCCTGCAAAGCCGTATACACGGGTTCGAATCCCGTACCCACCTCGGTGAAAACCTTGGTTTCCGGTCCAGGCCGGATTGCATTTGGGCGATTGGCGCAGCGGTAGCGCGCTTCCCTGACACGGAAGAGGTCACTGGTTCGATNNACACTGGTTCGATCCCAGTATCGCCCACCAAGGCAAGGCAACTTGCTTGTTGATGAGAGTCCGGCCTCACCGGATGATCGTCATGTGCGGACGTAGCTCAGCTGGTAGAGCACCACCTTGCCAAGGTGGATGTCGCGAGTTCGAATCTCGTCGTCCGCTCCATTTCCTCGACATCTGGCCAGCGCCGCTGGTCAAAAGCAGTGACACCGCCCAAGCAGCTCCGCCGGAGCTGCTTTTTTTGTGCCCGCAGACGCCCATCACCCGCGCCCCCTACTCAAAAGATCAGCAAAACCGATCAATACCACTCAGCAAAAATCACTTTATCCAATGTGATTCCTATCGCATACTTTCTTCAGTCCCAATTCGTCCACGCCCACACGCAGGAGCACGGTGAATCAACAAACAGTCGTTCGTTCGATCATGAGAAAGAAACCCATTGACGACATCGAGGAGGAAAGCAAGCACAGCGGGCTCTTCAAAAGCCTGGGCCTCTGGCAACTGACAGCCATCGGCGTCGGCGGCATCATCGGCGTCGGGATCTTCTCCCTGGCCGGGCTCGTGGCGCATGGAAGCGCGGACACCCCGGGTGTCGGCCCCGCAGTGCTGATCTCGTTCCTGGTCGCGGGCCTTGCCTCAGCGGCCGCGGCACTTTCCTATGCCGAATTCGCCGGCATGATCCCCCGCGCCGGATCCGCCTATACCTATGGCTACGTTGCCCTTGGCGAGGTCATCGGCTGGTTCATCGGCTGGGACCTCCTGCTGGAGTACATCGCAATCGTCGCCGTCGTCGCGATCGGCATTTCCGGCTACTTCGACGCGTTCCTTTCCGGGATCGGCGTCCACATGCCGGCGTGGATGACCTCGACGGCGGACGAAGGACATGGCGGCATCATCAACCTGCCGGCCATCCTGGTCTGCCTGCTGGTCACCTGGATCCTGTCGCGTGGAACCAAAGCCTTCGGCCGCTTCGAACTCGTGGCGGTGGCCATCAAGGTGGTCCTGATCCTGTTCATCATCGGCCTGGGCATCTTCTACATCAACACGAACAACTACAATCCGTTCATGCCCAGCGGCTTCGGCCCGGTGGTGGCCGGTTCGGCGACCGTGTTCTTCGCGGTGTTCGGCTACGACGCCATGAGCACCGCGGCCGAGGAAGCCAAGGACGGCAAGAAGCACATGCCCAAGGCAATCGTGCTCTCCCTTGTCATCGCGATGCTTCTCTACGTTGCGGCGACCCTGGTGCTCACCGGCATGCAGAACTACAAGGACATCAACCCGACGGCCGGTTTCGCCTCCGCCTTCAGCAGTGTGGGCCTACCTGTCATCGCCACCATCATCTCGGTGTTCGCCGTGCTGTCGATCCTCACCGTGATGTTGACCTTCCTGCTCGGCGTTACTCGAGTCTGGTTCTCCATGAGCCGCGACGGTCTGCTCCCGGGCTGGTTTGCCAAGACGGACCGCCATGGCACCCCGCAGCGCGTCACCTGGATTGCGGGCATTACGTCAGCTTTCCTGGCGGGCGTGTTCCCCATCAAGGCCGTTGCGGACCTGACCAACATCGGCATCCTGGCCGCGTTCGTCGTCGTCTGCCTCTCGGTCATCATTTTCCGGTACAAGAAGCCGGACGCGCCGCGTACCTTCCGGCTACCATTCATGCCGCTGGTTCCCGCGTTCGGCATGCTGGCATCCGCCTTCCTCATGACCCAGTTGCACTGGGAAACCTGGCTTCGCTTTGTCGTGTGGCTGGTCATCGGACTGGTCATCTACTTCGGCTACGGTCGCAAGCATTCGCTCATGAATCCGGACAGTCCGCGCCACCATGAGCTTTCTCCCGACAAGCAGCTGTGACCCCCTCGAAAATTCGTTTGACATCCCAGTCAAAATTTTTCCTTGGCACCTCCAAGGTCTCGGGTTAGGATCGAAAACGGAGGAGCGAACTGGCTCCGTGATTGAAGGGAGGTGCCCGTGGGATTATTTGACGATCTGAAGGGCAAAGTTCAGGACCTCGTTGGTGGCAAGGAAGAAGCCATCAAGGACGGCATCGAATAGGCCGCCGATTTTATCGACGACTAGATGCGGTTCAGAGAGCCGCTTCCGAGTTCGTGGGCAACCTCGACGGTTTGCTGTAAGGGCTACGGCCTGGACAGCTCCCTCCGCCAATGAGGCTCCGTAGCCGGTCCAACCGGCCAGAGCTCCCGAATACAGTTACGTCAACGGGGCACCGGTCCCGCCGCGAGGCGCCGCCGGTGCCCTTGGCGTTTAACCGTGGTCGCCTCGGCAGGCGGGCCACGGCTCCGGTAACGTGATGGACTATGCCAGCGTCATCTCTCCACACCGGACAGTCACGTCCAGCCACCGCTTCCCGGCAGCTCTCCCGTCCGCTCGTGGCCGGAATTGTGACCGCGCTGGTCGGCTTCACCTCATCCTTCGCGGTGGTACTCGCAGGCCTCCGGGCGGTCGGGGCCACACAGGAACAGGCCGCCAGCGGTCTCCTGGCCCTCACCCTCACCTTCGGGCTCGGCGTGCTCTGGCTGTCCTGGCGGTCGCGCTTGCCTGTCACGCTTGCATGGTCGACGCCTGGTGCGGCGCTGCTCGCAGGAACCGGAGTGCCCGACGGCGGGTGGCCGGCCGCCGTCGGCTCCTTCCTCATCGCTGGTGTGCTGATCGCCCTGACGGGGCTCATCCCGGCCCTTGGAAAGCTGATGGCGAAGATTCCCACGGCCCTCGCGCAGGCGATGCTGGCCGGAGTGCTCCTGTCCCTCTGCCTCGCCCCGTTCAAAGCCTTGGGCACCGCTCCCCTATTGGTGGCTCCCGTGATCCTCTGCTGGCTGGTCATGATGAAGCTGGCGCCCCGCTGGTCGGTACCTGCCGCGCTGATGGTGGCTCTCGCGGTTATCGGAATCTACATCGTCGTCAACGGCGTAAGCATCCCCACGAACCGGCTGTTGCCTGAATTGCATTGGACCACTCCCGCTTTCACGCTCAGCACGGTGGCCGGCATCGCCTTGCCCTTGTTCATTGTCACCATGGCATCCCAGAACATTCCGGGGGTGGCAGTGCTGAAGTCCTTCGGCTACACCGTCCCGTGGCGCCAGTCGATGCTGGTGACAGGCGCAGGGACTGCGCTGGGGGCTCCCTTTGGCGGACATGCGATCAACCTAGCCGCGCTGAGCGCCGCGCTGGCTGCAGGAGAAGAAGCGGGTGAGGACAGGGGCCGGCGCTGGATCGCAGCCTTCACGTCAGGCCTGGCCTACCTCGTGCTGGCAGGCTTCTCCGCCGCGCTGGTAACGGTCGTGGCGGCGGCACCGCCAGGGCTCCTGGAAGCCGTCGCGGGCTTGGCGCTGCTGGGCACCCTGGCCTCAGCCATCGCTTCGGCCCTGGCTATTGCCGAAGAACGCATCGGAGCCTCCGTGACGTTCCTGATCGCCGCCTCGGGCCTCAGCTTCGCAGGGATCGGCGCCGCGTTCTGGGCGCTTGCCGCCGGAATCCTGGTGCGTTGGGTCCTCAAGACGAGGGAACCCCAAAAGTAGAGCGGCGTCTCTGATTCTTACCAAGGCTCGTGTTCTACGAAGGCTCGTGGTTTTGGCCCTCACGCGCCAAGGCGGTCAGACGGGACACGGCGCGGAAGTACTTCTTCATGTACCCGCCGGTCATCATTTCCTCCGTGAAGAGCTTGTCGAAGGGCACGCCGCTGGCGAGGATCGGGACGTCCTTGTCGTACAAACGGTCGGCCAGCACCACGAAGCGAAGGGCGACTGCCTGCTCTGTAATGGTTTCGACGTCACGCCAGACAACCGCATCGATTCCTGCGATCAGCTTGCGATACCGGCTGGGGTGGACACCGGCCAGGTGGTCGATCAGGCCGCGGAAGTCGTCCACGGCCACGGTCTGGCCATCGAACTCGGCGTGCATCTGCCGCTTGAGGTCTTCGGTCTTCAAGGGTGCCGGAGCTGCGGGCAAGCCGCGGTGCCGGAAGTCTTCCCCGTCGATCCTGACAACATCGAACTGGTCCGCGAGGACCTGGATCTCCCGCTGGAAGTCGACGGCCGCAAAGCGGCCGTCCCCCAGTGAACCAGGCAGAGTGTTGGACGTGGCAGCAAGCTTCACACCGGCGTCGGACAATTCACGCATGAGGCGGGACATCAGCACCGTGTCGCCCGGATCGTCGAGCTCAAATTCGTCGATGCAGACAAGCTTGTAGGTGCTCAAAGCCTCCACGGTCTTCCGGAAGGACAGAGCACCCACCAGGTTGGTGTACTCCACGAACGTCCCGAAGGCTTTCGGTCCCGGAGCCGAGTGCCACAGTGAAGCCAGCAGGTGGGTCTTTCCGACGCCGAATCCGCCGTCGAGGTAGATCCCGGCCCTGCTGTTGACCTTCTTGCTGAAAAGGCGCTTGAACAGGCCGTCTCCGTCGCCGGCCCCCACTGTCGCCCCAAACGCTTCCAGGGACTTGACCGCTGCCGCTTGGCTGGGCTGGTTCGGATCAGGCCGGTAGCTCTTGAAGGACACCTCTCCGAACCGTGGCGAAGGGTAGAAACCCTTGAGAATCTCATCCGCTGAGACCGCCGGCGTGCGAGCGGCGAGCTGTTCGATCTGTACCAATGCGGTCCGTTCTTCGTGTCGTAAGTCCCCAGCAAGAATACCGGCAATGCCACGCCCCGGGCGGACACGTGATGAAGGCCATATTTCACCATATGAACGGGGAGGAGCTTTAGTCCCCGGCCCTCGATACTGTGGGATTAATGCCCGGGCACGTCTTATCGCCCGGCGCCGCCCGGTGTCAGTGAAAGTGTCAGTGAAAGGCCATACCAATGTCCTACCCCGTTGAACAGAACGAGAAGTTCGCCGCGTACGCCCACCCCGAACGTCTGGTGTCCACCGAGTGGCTTGCCGCAGCCCTTGAGGGCGGCGCGCTCGGCGACGGCAAGCTGGTTGTTGTCGAATCCGACGAAGACGTCCTCCTGTACGAGACCGGCCACATTCCGGGCGCAGTCAAGATCGACTGGCACACGGACCTGAACGATGAAGTCACCCGCGATTACGTCGACGGTGAAGCGTTCGCAGCCCTGGCAGCCGCCAAGGGCATCTCGCGGGACACCACCGTGGTGATCTACGGCGACAAATCCAACTGGTGGGCCGCTTACGCCCTCTGGGTTTTCACGCTCTTCGGCCACGAAGACGTCCGGCTCCTGGACGGCGGCCGCGACAAGTGGATCGCCGAGGGCCGCGAAGTCACCACCGACGTCCCCCAGCCCGCCCCGGGCGACTACCCCGTGATCGAACGGAACGACGCCCCGATCCGTGCCTTCAAGGATGACGTGCTGGCGCACTTCGGCAAGCCGCTGATCGACGTCCGCTCCCCCGAGGAATACACCGGCCAGCGCACCCACATGCCGGCTTACCCCGAAGAGGGCGCCCTGCGCGGGGGCCACATCCCCACCGCAGCTTCCATCCCGTGGGCACGCGCCGCTGCCGAAGACGGCACGTACCGTAACCGGACCGAACTCGAGGCGCTCTATCTCGGGGAAGCCGGCCTCACGGAAGGCGACGACGTCGTGGCCTACTGCCGCATCGGCGAACGTTCCAGCCACACTTGGTTCGCCCTGAAGTACCTTCTTGGTTTCGAAACGGTCCGCAACTACGACGGTTCCTGGACGGAGTGGGGGAATGCCGTGCGCGTCCCGATCGTCAAGGGCGCTGAGCGGGGATCCGTTCCCGTACTCGCCGGAAAGTAGTCCGGAATTGAAGCAACGGGGGCCAGACCGGCACGGACTTGCGTAAGCTGGAAGTGATGAGTACCAATACCTTGCCCTCCGCACTGGCGGAAATTGTCGATGACTTCCAGGCATTGACCGAGCCCGACCGCCTTCAGCTGTTGCTTGATTTCTCGCGCGGGCTCCCGGCCTTGCCGGAACGGCTGCTGGATCACCCTGAACTCCTGGAGCAGGTGGTGGAGTGCCAGTCGCCGCTGTTCCTGACCATTGAGCAGGAAAAGAAGCCCGACGGCGTCGCTTACCGTTTGTTCTTCAAGGCACCGCCGGAAGCGCCCACGACGCGCGGCTTTGCTGGCGTTTTGCACGAAGGCCTAGACGGGCTGACCGCCGCGGAGATCCTCGCCGTTCCGGATGACATGCCGGAACTGTTGGGCCTCACCCGGGCAATCACGCCGCTGCGCATGCGCGGCATGACGGCCATGTTGGGTCGGATCAAGCGCAAAGTCGCTGCGGCGGACCGCTTGTTGTCCTGATCCGGGATACCCAGCGAATGGCCAAGAAACAGGCTTCACAGGGAACGCCGGCCACAGCCGTACTGGCTGCGGCCGGCGTTCCCTTCACCCTGCACCCCTATGCGCATGATCCTTCGGCCGCGAGCTACGGGCTTGAGGCTGCCGAGGTCCTGGGTATCGATCCCGGCAGGGTCTTCAAGACCTTGATGGTGGACATTGAAGGCAAGCTCGCGGTGGGCATCGTCCCGGTGAGTGGCACCCTCGACCTCAAGGCAATCGCAGCGGCTCTCGGATCCAAGAAGGCAACCATGGCCGATCCCAAAATGGCCGAGCGACGCACCGGCTATGTCCTGGGCGGGATTTCCCCGCTGGGCCAACGCCAGCCATCGCCCACTGTGCTCGACGAATCGGCGTTGGCCTTCGGCACGGTCCTGGTTTCCGGTGGACGCCGCGGCCTGGACATTGAGCTGGATCCCGCAGACCTTATCCGGCTGACCCGCGCCCGGACTGCCCCGATCGGCAACCCTTAGGAAACTCCGGGGCCAGCGCAGGTACTCTCAAGCGGCGTCCGGCCCGTTCTCAATCCGACACCGGCCCGCCACGGGGCGTGAGGTGCGGAGCGAGCCATGAGCGGACCAGCCGTTCCCATTTCTGGGGATCCACGTTCCACTCTTTCGTGTGGCGCGCGCCCTCGAAAGGCTCAAAGGTGACCATATCCGGATTCTTTTCGGCGAGGCTGGCCGAGGGTTCGTAGGGGACGTACTCATCATCCACGCTGTGGAGCACCAGCGTCGGGGTCCGCAGTTCGACGGCTCGGGCATCCCAGTCCATTGCCTTCAAGTCGACGGGCGCGGCCAGGCCGGTGAGGCGCCGGCCCAACGGGTGCCCCAACATCAACTGCCCGTAACGGCCCACGGCGTAGGGGATCCTGTTGATCTGCGCGTGGTGCGCCAGGACATTGACCCAGTTGATCACCGGCGCGTCCAGGACCATGGCCCTGATCACGTGCCTGTTGTGCGAAAGATCGGCCGTCTGCAGGCAGATCGCCCCGCCCATAGACCATCCGAACAACACCACTTCGTGGGCGCCTTGGGCGAGTGCGTACTCAATGGCGGCGTCGACGTCGTGCCATTCCGTAGAGCCCAGGCCGTAACGCCCGTCCGGGGCAGAGGGGGCCAGGCCGTCGTTCCGGTAGGAAACCAGCAGGCTGTCGAGTCCAAGATCGTGCGCGACGCGCACTGCGCGCAAGCCTTCGAGGCGGGTCGCACCACGGCCATGGACCATGATGGCCCACACCTTCGCGGGCTTCCCTGCGGCTAACGGAACCAGCCAGGCAGGCGCCTGGCCACCCTCGACGTCGATCTGTATTTCTTGCGAATCCAGGCCAAGCGCCGCCGGGGAGTCGTAGACGGCACCGCTCCACCATCCGCGCCGGGCTGTGGCCAGATCCCCGCTGTAGACTTCCTCGACTTCGCGCTGCACCGTCCGCTCTGCGGGCGAATAGGACACGATCCTTCCGATCCGCGCGGCCCCTGTCCCGCCCGCGAAGAAGAGGCTGAACACTCCGTCGATGGTGGTGTCCGGGGTAGCCGCGAGGATGACCTGGAGCCCGTCGTCACGGCGCACCACCGCCAATACCTCCTGGTCGGCCTCGCGCGCCGAGGGGGTAATGACGCGCCTGGCGAAATAGGCAGCGAGCGCCGAAGACCCTGCGGCCAGCAAGCCGGCAATGCTGCTTCCTGCAACGATCCCCGCAACGGTCCATTTGGCGCGGGCGGACATTTTCGCGCCGTTCTCGACGGTTGGCGCAGCTCGGGTCATGGATGCCATGTGACCATTCTCCCGGTTGCGGGGCGGGTGTTCCGAACAGCGCCCTCCGTGGCGTTTCTTCCCGGGAGTCGACGCCGCGGCGAGAACAGAATTGCCGCACGAAACCATGCCTCAAGGCGCGGCTCAGGTCTACGCTGTAGCCATGAGTGAACCAATCGTCATCCTTACCGAAGAGCCTCTCGGCCCGGACGACCGCGTCAATATTGCCAAACTGATCGACGGCGGTGACTCGCCCCTGGTGGTGTTGGTCCCCGCGAACACGGAGCGGCACTTGTTGGTGGACTTCCTTGAGAATCTCTCCTTGCTTGAAATAGCCAAGGCATTCCGGGACCTGCTCGCGGAGGCGCCGGATCCCCAGTCGGAGCGGGCCCAGGCTGCCGAGACCTTGTCGGCGTCGCTCGGGGCCCTGGATGGGCTGGGTGGCGGGGTGACTGGTGAAATCGTCGACGGCGGTGCCGTGGCCGGCTTGGTGTCCAAGGTCAAGGCACTCAATGCCGCGCAGGCCGTCGTCGTCACCCGCCCTCACGCGATAGCCGATACGTTCCATACGGACTGGGCGAACAAGGCCCAGGACCAATTGGGGCTGCCCGTGCTGCATCTCTATGCGGGCTCGGGATTTATCGGCGACTCGTGAGCGTTGACAGAACATGAGCACTGCAGACAACAGGAAATACTTCCAAGCCGCGGACCCCTTGGCCGGGGTTCCCCACCAGGATGTCCCGAAGGACGGGCAATGCGCGGAGAAGACGGACGCGGAGTGGCGCGAGGAACTTAGCCCGGAGGAGTTCAGGGTCCTTCGCCAGGCCGGAACGGAACGCCCGTACACGGGTGAGTACTGGGACACCCATACGGCCGGCGTCTACCAATGCCGGGCGTGCGGCGCTGAGCTTTTCACGAGCAACGAGAAATTCGATTCCCATTGCGGCTGGCCGTCCTTCTGGGCACCACTCGCGGAAGGCACAGTCCGTTACATCCACGACCGTACTTTGGGAATGGAACGGGTGGAGGTCCGGTGCGCCAACTGCGATTCACACTTGGGACACGTTTTCGAGGGTGAGGGCTACGGCACACCTACTGACCAGCGGTATTGCATAAACTCCGTTTCGCTCAAGCTTGTCGAGACCCCTGCCGGGCAGTAGTCCGGGGCGATAATTCGAGCCCGGGCTCGCCACGCAAACGCCAAGCTACCGGCAGCCCCCCCAAGGCCAGCCCTCCCCGGGCTGGATCTTCCGGGGCCGTCGGAACCACTTGCGAAAGAGTTTCTTATGCTCGGGCCACTTTTGAATTAGCGACTCTGGCCGCTTGCTACGCTCGCCTCAGAACAATGATTCTTGAGGAAAGGCACCGTCGACGATGACCACCACCGTTACCACCACCCGTCCGCGCATCACCTCGGACAACCGGGACTGGATCTCCCTGAAAGCCGCAGCCACCGCCCTTCAGGCGTTCCAGAGCCAGGATGGTTCCATCCAGGATTCCCTCCACCATGAGGCTGCCCGGGCATACACGGCCACCATCATGGAGGCCATCACAAGCCTGGCTCCTGCGTTCCCCCATGACGCTGCCTATCTCGAACTCCTGGTCACGGATTTCGGCCGCTGGGCCGACGCCGGCTTCGGAGTCCCGGACTTCCTCGACTCGCTGCTGGCCTTCCAACCGCAGGAACACCGCGAGGACGGGCTCCAGCATCTCGTGGTCTTCCCCATGTACACCCAGAACGGCAGCACGAGCCGTCTTGTGGAAGCGGTCCTGATCGAGGTGATCTGGCCAGAGTTCATCGGCGCATTGGAGGCCGGCGACTACTCCAACAAGCTGTTCGTTCCCATCCGTTTCCTGGACTTCACCCCCGGGTACGACACCAATTCAGCCGTGCTCTTTCCCGAGACCGTCGCAGTGCGGGAAACGCCTGCCTTCACGTGGGGCGCCATCTTCGCCGACCGCGAGGCCGCCCGCTTCCGCCGCGTCCTCAAAGCAGCCGCCGCAACAACCTCCCTTGAGCTGCCCGCGGATGCCGCCGAGCTGTTGGATGACCAGGAACTCACGCAGCGGACCTTCGTCATGTGGGACCTGATCCATGACCGCACCCATATGCGCGGCGACCTTCCCTTCGATCCGTTCATGATCAAGCAGCGGATGCCGTTCTTCCTCTACTCGCTCGAAGAGCTCCGCTGCGACCTGACGGCATTCCGCGAATCCGTCAGGATCGAGAAGGACGAGGACGCTTCCCCCGACGCGCGGCGCCACGCGAAGCTCGTGCAGTACGCCGTCATCTTCGACCGCATCTTCCGCTTCGCGATCACGGGCAACCGGGTCCGCAACTACGACGGCCTGGGCGGCCAGCTCCTCTTCGCCTGGATGCACCAGCACCACGTCCTGCACTGGACCGACAGCAAGCTCAGCATCGACTGGGACGAGGCCGCCGACGTCGTCGTCGAGCTCGGTGCCCGGATCGAGGAACTGTACTGGCGCTCCATCGACCGCCCCAAGGCCGCCCACTGGCTCGCAGCGTATAAGCTCATTTCCGGTACGGTCACTCCGCACCCGGCTTCGGTCTGGGCGAAGGGCCCAGAGGCACTGCCGCTCGACGGGCCGCCCCGCGGCCTCACCGACCAGGTCCTCGACGACGAATTCCCCCTGTCCATGTTCTACGAAGCACTGGAGAAGAAAATGCGTCCGATCATCGAATCAACCACCGGTATCACCGGGCAGACCGCAGCCTCATGACCGGCGGACCGCTGACTGTCGTCGTCACAGGTGGCAGCAACTCTTCCGGCATCGCCGTGGCCCGCGCCTTCGCGCTGGCCGGGCACCGGGTCTTCACCATCGGCTCGAACGAGGCCCGCATCAAGGCCGCAGCGGCCGAAGCGGGCGACGACGTCACTCCCCTGGTATGCGATCTTTCCCGGCTGGAGTCCGTCCGCGAACTCGCCTCGGAGATCCACGGGAGCACCGAAAGGGTCGACGGCGTCATCCACCTGGTGGGCGGGTGGCGCGGAGCCAAGGGAATCGAAGACCAGCCGGATGAAGACTGGGCCGCCCTTGAGCAAAGCGCCGTCACCACCCTGAGAAACGTTTCCCGGGTCTTCTACAAGGATCTCGCCTCCTCCCCCACGGGTCGTTTCGCCATGGTGAGTTCGACGGCGGTCGCCGCACCTACCGCCGGGGCCGCCACCTACGCGGCGGCCAAGGCTGCCGCGGAGACCTGGACCCTGGCCGTGGCTGACGGGTTCCGCCGCGATCAATCAGGCAATAAGGACGAACCCACGGAGCAGCACAGCGCGGCCGTCGTCTTTGTGGTCAAGTCGCTCTTGGACGCGGCGATGCGGCGGGAACACCCGGAGCGGAAATTCCCCGGATACACGGACGTAGAGGACTTGGCGGCGGCCGCCGTCGGGCTCTTCGACAAGCCGGCAGCGGAACTGAACGGACAGCGCCTCCTCCTGGCCAAATAGACTGAAAGCGTGAATGAACAAGTGACGAGCACCACAGAAGAATTCCCGGCTGCCCTCGATACGGAAGCCAGTGGACGACTCCACGACCCCTCCGTCCGCGGTTTCGCCTCGGACAACTACTCCGGCGTCCACCCTGAAATCCTGGCGGCCCTTGCCGCAGCCAACGGAGGCCACCAGGTCTCTTATGGGGAGGACCAGTACACGGAACGGCTCCACGAAGTCATGGAGCAGCACTTCGGCGCAGGCATCGAGTGCTTCCCCGTCTTCAACGGCACCGGTGCGAATGTGTTGTCCCTGCAGTCGCTGCTGCCGCGTTGGGGTGCCGTCATCTGCGCCTCGACCGCCCACATCAACATGGACGAGAACGGCGCGCCGGAGCGGATCGGCGGCATCAAGCTCCTCCAGGTCCCGACGTCGGACGGCAAGCTGACTCCGGAATTGATCGACCGCGAAGCCTGGGGCTGGGGCGACGAGCACCGCGCGCAACCCTTGGCCGTCTCCATCACGCAGACAACGGAACTCGGCACGTGCTACACCCCGGAGGAAATCCGGGCGATCGCCGACCACATCCACGCCAAGGGCATGAAACTGCACATGGACGGCGCCCGGCTCGCCAATGCGGCCGCCCACCTTGGCGTGCCGTTGCGGACTTTCACCCGCGACGCCGGCGTGGACATTTTGTCCTTCGGCGGCACCAAGAACGGGCTGCTGTTCGGCGAGGTAGTGGTCGCCCTGAATCCGGAAGCCGCCCACGGGCTGAAGTTCCTGCGCAAGATGAACATGCAACTGGCCTCCAAGATGCGCTTCATTTCGGCCCAGTTCATCGCGCTTCTGGAGTCCGGGCTGTGGCTTCGCTCTGCGGAACACGCAAATGCCATGGCCTCGCGGTTGCGTGCGGCAGTCGACTCGATCGAGGGTGTGGAGCCTACGCAGGCCACGGAGTCCAACGGCGTCTTCGCGGTCCTGCCCGCCGGCGTCGCCGATCGCCTCCGCTCCTCGTTCAAGTTCTACGACTGGAACGAAGCGAACCGCGAGGTGCGCTGGATGTGTTCCTTCGACACCACCGAAGAGGACATCGATTCCTTCGTTGCCGCAATCAAGCGCGAACTGGCGTCCGCATAGGGCACCGGACGGGGCGGCGTGGCTTCAAGGTTTCGCCGCCCCGGACACATAATCTGCGAAGGTGAACGCACTCGCACAGGTTCCCGCGGATTTCTTGCATGCGTTGGGAACGCTACGAAAAGCAAAGCGCCGGAGCGAGCTGCGGCTCGCGGAAATCCCGGCGCCCTCCCGCTTGGCGCCATACGCGGTGGCTTTAGGGGCAGAGGTCTTCAGCCGGTCGACCCGTCCCGGCCGGACCCCGGTCCATGGCCCTGCAGCCATGGCATTTTCCAGCGAGAACAACCCGGGATCCCCCGGTGCCGCCGATGACGAAGACGACGAGCTTGCAACAGGCAGGTTCATCTTGCTCCACGATCCCGACGGCTCGGCTGTATGGGACGGGGAATTCCGGATCGTCACCTATATCCGGGCCCAGCTGGAAGCCGACATGGGCAACGACGCCATGCTCGGTTCCGTTGCGTGGACATGGCTCGTGGACGCGCTTGAGAACCATTCAGCCCAGTACCGCGCAGCGGGCGGAACGGCCACGCGCATCCTGTCCGAGAGCTTCGGGACTCTGGCCGATAGACCGGAAACCATCGACATCGAACTCCGTGCCTCGTGGACACCTGCGTCTTCAGATGTCCAGGCCCACCTGGAGGCATGGTGCGACATGGTCTGCACGTTCGCGGGACTGCCTCCCCTGCCGCCCGGCGTCACTCCCTTGCCTAATCGGCGGCTCACATGAAGGCCGTGAACGTCCGCTGTAATCCCCGGCCGGACCGGCCGAGCACAGAGTCGGTAAACTGAAGGCACCATGACCCCTGAAAATCTGGAACCCACCACAGCCGGCGCTCCGGCTGCTGATCCCACACCACACATCACGGTAGACGGCTTCGAAGGCCGGATACCTGAGATCATCGACCTGGATGCCCCGCGCGAGGGCGTGCCGCTTGTCATCGACACCCTGTCCGGCCTGGAGCGGTGCGCCGTTGCCATCGCCGCAGGATCCGGCCCCGCCGGGGTCGACGCCGAACGCGCCTCCGGCTTCCGCTACGGGCAGCGTGCCTTCCTGGTGCAGATCAGGCGCGACGGCGCAGGCACTTGGCTGATCGACCCCGAGCCTTTCGATGACCTGAAGATCATCAACGAGGCGCTGCGCGGTGTCGAGTGGATCTTGCACGCCGCGACACAGGATCTTCCGTGCCTGGCCGAGCTTGGCATGTGGCCCGACAAGCTCTTCGACACGGAACTCGCCGCACGCCTTGCCGGACTGCCTCGTGTAGGCCTGGCAGCCGTCATCGAGCAACTCCTGGGCTTCGGCCTCGCCAAGGAACACTCTGCCGCCGACTGGTCCACCCGACCCCTCCCCGAACCCTGGTTGCGGTACGCGGCCCTCGACGTCGAAGTGCTCGCCGAATTGCGGGAAGAACTCATCGAACTCCTGGAAGCGGATGGCAAGCTGGAATTTGCCGAACAAGAATTTGCCGGCATCCTCGGAGCAGGCCTTCCGGCCGCGCGGGTGGACCCGTGGCGCAAGACCTCTGGACTGCACCAGATCCGTGACCGCCGTCAGTTGGCTGCCGTGCGCGAGCTTTGGTACGAACGGGATCAGCTCGCGCGGAAACGGGATGTTGCTCCCAGCCGACTCATTCCCGACTCTGCCTTGGTCGCCGCAGCCAAGGCCATGCCCACGACCGTTCCGCAGCTCCTGGCCACCAAGGGCTTCCACGGGCGGGCCGCACAGCGCGAAGCGCCACGCTGGCTGCGCTGCATTGCCGGCGCGAGGAACACCGAAGATCTTCCACCGCTGCATCTTCCAACCAACGCTCCCCCGCCACCGCGGGTCTGGACAGACCGCGATCCCGAAGCGGCAGCGCGCCTGGGGACCGCCCGTCCCCGGCTTCAAGAGGCGGCCGATGGGCTCAAGCTTCCCGTGGAGAACCTGCTCACTCCGGATTACATGAGGCGCGTGCTGTGGCGGCCGCCGTCGGACATCACTGTGGAGTCCGTATCCGAAGAGCTACGCGCTCTCGGCGCCCGCGAGTGGCAAATTGCCATCACGGCGCCGATCCTCGCCGAGGCGTCACTGAATCCGCAGCCGTTGCCGCCCAAGGAGCCCAAAGAGCCCCGAAACCCGCCGTCCCAGGAACGAACCCCGGCCCCCTAGACCAAGGTGCCCGCACTCCCTCCGTGACGCTCGCTCACATATGGACCCTTCAGACACGACGCCCGCTCACAAACAAGCCCTTCAGGCACAACGCTCGCTCACATCAACACCCTTTCCAAGGGAAATCCTCGGGTGATGTGAGCGAGGGTCCGCCGGAAACCCTTGATATGTGAGCGAGGGTCTCCTTGCGCGCTAAGTTACCGGCGAGTAACATGGCCGTCAATGACACCGGCTTCCCGTGTGAGGGCTGTCCGGCATCCATGTCTCAACGAGGAGCCCCACATGATCCAAACCCGGAACAGTGCCAAGCCGCGGGCAGTCCGTGACGTCGTCTTCGTGGACGGCGTCCGGACGCCATTCGGCAAAGCGGGCGAAAAAGGCATCTATGCGGGCACCCGTGCCGATGACCTCGTGGTCAAGTGCATCCGCGAACTGATGCGGCGTAACCCGGGCCTGCCCGCCGAACGCGTTGACGAAGTCGCCATCGCCGCCACGACCCAGACTGGCGACCAGGGCTTGACCATCGGCCGCACCGCGGCCCTCCTGGCAGGCCTCCCCCGCAGCGTGCCCGGCTTTGCGATCGACCGCATGTGTGCCGGAGCAATGACCGCGGTCACCACGACGGCGAGCGGCATCGGTTTCGGCGCGTACGACGTCGTGATTGCCGGCGGTGTGGAACACATGGGCAACCACCCCATGGGCGCCGGAGCGGATCCCAACCCCAGGTTCATGTCCGAGCGGATCGTTGATCCGGCCGCCCTGAACATGGGCAACACCGCGGAGAACCTGCACGACCGTTTCCCGTCGATCACCAAAGAGCGAACCGACACCTACGCCGCGGCCTCCCAGGCAAAGCTAGCCGCCGCCTACGGCAAGGGCCAGATCCAGCCCGACTTGGTCCCGGTTGCCACAATGAAGCCTGGACAAGGCTGGACAGTGAACACCGTCGACGAGCCGCCACGCCCCGGGACCACGGTGGATGACCTAGCGGAGCTGCGCACTCCGTTCAGGGCCCACGGCCAGGTCACCGCAGGCAATGCCGCCGGCTTGAACGACGGCGCGACGGCGGCAGTACTGGCCTCCGCGGAGGCTGCCGAGGAGCTCGGCCTGTCCGTGAAGATGCGCCTCGTCTCCTATGCCTTCGCCGGCGTCGAACCCGAAGTCATGGGAATCGGACCGGTCCCGGCCACCGAGAAGGCCCTCAAGAACGCCGGACTCGGCATCGAGGACATCGGCCTTTTCGAGATCAACGAGGCCTTCGCCGTTCAGGTCCTGAGCTTCCTGGACCACTTCGGAATCGCTGACGACGACCCGCGCGTCAACCGCTACGGCGGGGCAATCGCCGTCGGGCATCCCCTCGCATCGTCCGGCGTGCGGCTCATGAACCAATTGGCGCGCCAGTTCGAAGAAGACCCGTCAGTCCGGTACGGCATCACCACCATGTGCATCGGCCTGGGAATGGGCGCCACAGTAATCTGGGAGAACCCGCGTCACGAGGATTACAACAGCTACAGAGACTACGACAGCGCAACAGAGACCTCCGCCGACACCGAGAGCAAGGGAGCCGCAGCATGAGCGCCGCAGAATTCCAGAAACTGGCCGGACTGTTCCCGGACGAGACCGTGACCCACTCCTACGTCCAGGACATCGAACTCCCCGGCAACGCCGGAACGTTCGCCCTGATCACCCTCGACAACGGCCTGGACCACACCAAGCCCACCACCCTCGGACCCAATACCCTCGTCGAGCTCGGGACGGCACTTGAAGGGTTCAAGGATCGCGCTGCGCGCGGCGAGATCGCCGGCGTCGGCGTCACGGGCAAGCCGTACTTCCTGGTGGCCGGAGCGGACCTCTCAGCGGTCAAGCGGCTCGAAGAGCGCGAACACGGCCTGTGGATGGCGCAGCTTGGCCACGACGTCTACGCGACGCTCGCCGACCTGGGCGTTCCCAGCTTCGCCTTCATCAATGGCCTCGCGCTCGGTGGCGGCCTCGAAATCGCCCTCCAGTCCACCTACCGCACGGTTTCGACCGGCGCTGGCGCCCTCGCTTTGCCCGAAGCCTTCATCGGGCTCGTCCCCGGTTGGGGCGGCGTCTACATCCTGCCGCGACTCATCGGCCCGGAAAACGCCCTCAAGGTGATGATCGAGAACCCGCTGAGCAACAACCGCACGCTCACCGGCCCCCAGGCTTTCCAGTTCGGCATTGCCGACGCCATCTTCGAACCCGCGGATTTCGTGGAGCAGTCAATTGCCTGGGCCGCCAAGGTGATCGCGGGCGAGGTCGTCCCCGAACGGAGCAACTCCGTGGATCCGGCGGATCCCGCAGTTGCCGAACGCTGGGCCGGCGCTGTGGCAGCGGGCCGGGCGTTCGTGGAAGCCAAGACCTCGAACGCATCACCGGCTCCGGCCAAGGTGCTGGACATCCTCGAGGCCAACCGGACCATGGGCAAGGCGGAATCCGCGGCCCTGGAATGCGAGACACTCGCTGATTTGATGCAGACGGATGAGTTCCGCTCCACCGTCTACGCCTTCCTGGACCTCGTGCAGAAGCGGTCCAAACGTCCTGCCGGCGCGCCCGACCGCAAGCTCGCGCGCCCGGTGACGAAGATCGGCGTCGTCGGTGCCGGCCTGATGGCGAGCCAGCTCGCCCTGCTGTTCGCACGCCAGCTCAAAGTACCCGTGGTCCTCACGGACATCGACCAGGAGCGCGTGGACAAGGGAGTCGCCTACGTCCATGCGGAGGTGGACAAACTGCTCGGCAAGAAGCGGATCAGCTCCGACGCCGCCAACAGGACCAAAGCCCTCGTCAGCGGCTCCGTCTCCAAAGACTCATTCGCCGATGCCGACTTCGTCATTGAAGCAGTCTTCGAAGAACTCAATGTCAAGAAGCAGGTCTTCGCCGAAGTGGAGGCCATCGTCTCCCCCGAATGCATCCTCGCCACCAACACGTCCTCGCTGTCCGTGACCGCGATGGCCGAAGATCTCCAGCACCCGGAGCGCCTGGTCGGTTTCCACTTCTTCAACCCGGTTGCGGTCATGCCGCTCCTGGAGATCGTGCGTGCTCCGAAGACCGACGACGCCGTGCTGGCCACCGCGTTCGAGCTCGCCAAGGGCTTGAAGAAGACAGCCGTGCTCGTCAAGGATGCCGCCGCTTTCGTCGTCAACCGGATCCTGCTGCGGCTCATGGGCGAAGTCATTGCCGCGTTCGACGAAGGGACGCCGGCGGAAGTCGCCGACTCGGCGCTGCGCCCCATGGGCCTGCCGATGAGTCCTTTCACCCTCAGCGCGATGGTTGGCCTTCCGGTCGCCCAGCACGTCCAGGAATCGCTGCACGCTGCCTTCGGCGAGCGTTTTGCGGTCTCCCAGAACCTGCAGAAGTTGGTTGACAACGGTGTGAAGTCACTCTGGGCCCCGGGTCCTGAGGGAAAGCCGGTCATCCCGGCGGAGACGTTGGCGCTCATGTCCTTCGGCACCACTCCGTCCACGGCCGAGGAAGTCCTGCGTCGCACGCAGGACGCCTTGGCCGAGGAAATCGGGCTCATGCTGTCCGAAGGCGTGGTGGCAGGGCCGGAAGACATTGACCTCTGCGTCATCCTCGGCGCAGGCTGGCCGATGTTCCTGGGCGGAATCACACCCTACTTGGACCGGGTGGGCGCCTCCGAGCGTGTCAACGGCAAACGCTTCCTGGCACCCGGGATCGCGTCGAAACCGAACGCGGGCTAGCGTTCCCGCCCGCTAGGGTCCGGCAGCCTCCGGGCGAGGCCACCCAGTGAGCTCACCAATTCGGCAAGCGCCTCCCTTGGGTGGTTCTCCGAGACGATGCGCGCGTTGGAAGGCTCGCCCCACAGTCCGCGAAAGTCCGCCACGGTGGTCCCGATGAGCCTGGGGGCCGCTGTCTCGACGTGCACTGTTGCCGTGCGTGTACTGTACCTGGCGGGGCCGGCGGCGACGGACGCCGCGAAGTAGTCGTGGATGTGCGCCACATAGCCTTGGTCGTAACGGCGATGGAACTCGAAATAAAAGCGCAGCATATCGCTGAGGTGCCGCACGAGTTCATTCGAAGCGGTGCTGCGCCGCCCTTCGGGCTGTTCCGGACGGACAAGTTCCGGCTCCGTGCAGCCTGCCTCGGAAGCCAAGGCGGCCACGTGTTCGGGTGTCAGTTCGATCCGTTCCGTGGTCTCCAGGGCGCACACCACCGGCAGGCGTTCCTCAGGAAGTCCGGAGAACGCAGCAAACACCTCTGCCGCGGCGTGCGGATCAACGTGGGTGTTCCACTCGGCCGTCGGCGTCGTGTTGCCTTGGTAGTAGTAGCTGCCACCCATGATCACGACGCCGCGCAGCAGCTCCGGTAGCCGCGGCTCAGCCCGCAGGGCGAGGGCGAAGTTGGTGAGCGGGGCCGTCATCAGGGCGGTCAGCTCCCCCGGCCGTGACCGTGCCGCTTCGACCCAGAGCGCGACGGCGTCGGCGTCGTGCACTTTTCCGTGCGGTTCCGGCAGCTCGGCGTAGCCGACGCCTTGGGGCCCGTGGGTTTCGGGCGTGGTGGTGAGCGGGATCCGCAGCGGAGCCCGGGCACCGATGGCGACGGGCACGTCGGGGCGGCCGCACAGCTCGAGCAGGGACAGGTTGTTGCGTGCCACTTGCTCCGCTGCGACGTTGCCCGGGGTGCTGCTCACGGCTATCAGCTCGACATGGGGCTGGCTGCAGAGGTAGGCCAGGGCGAGGGCGTCGTCGATTCCTGTGTCGCAGTCCACGAGCAGGCTCACGGGCTCGCGCTGGCCTGCAACCGCTGCCTGCTCCCCGCTCATGGAACGCTCCCTAGAAGAGGGCGACCTTGGGCGTGCGCGGGAAGATGTCGTCCATTTCGGCGCGTTCTTCTGCCGTGGGCACCCAGCGGACCGCTTTCGCGTTCTCGGCGATTTGTTCAGGGCGGGTGGCTCCCGCAATCACGCTGCTGACTGCGGGCTGGGCGGCCAGCCAGGAGAAGGCCAGCTGCAATTCGTTCAGGTCCCGCTCTTTGGCGAATTGGCTGAACCGGCCCAGCTGGACCCAGTCGGCGTCGTTCACCATGTTGGTCCGTGTGTGGCTGAGGCGCGATCCTTCCGGGGCGTTGCCCGGAGCATACTTGCCCGTCAGGAGGCCGTTCGCCAAGGGGAAATATGGCAGCACACCGAGCCCGAAGGCCTGCGCGGCCGGCAGCACTTCGAGTTCCGCGCGGCGGTCCAGCAGGTTGTAGTGGTTCTGCGTCGAAATGAACCGCGCACCGCCCTGCATCCGGGCTACGTATTCCGCTTCGGCGATCTGCCAGCCAGCACGGTTGGAATGGCCGAGGTACCGGACCTTGCCGCTTGTCACGAGGTCATCGAGGGCGGCGAGGGTCTCGTCAACCGGGGTGAGAGGGTCCGGGGTGTGGTACTGGTACAAGTCAATCCAGTCGGTGCCGAGGCGGCGCAACGATGCCTCGGCGGCGTGGATGATGTAGCGGCGCGATCCCCGGGCGCCAAAATCGTTGCCGTTGGCGCCGTGCATGTCCATGCCGAATTTCGTGGCCACGATCGCGTCATCTCTGCGACCCTTTAGGGCTGCGCCGAGCATGGTCTCACTGAGGCCGGGCTCCCGGCCGTACACGTCTGCAACGTCGAAAAGGGTCACGCCGGCATCCAAGGCGGCATGCACTACCGCATTGGTACCCTCCTGCGATTCCGTGGCCGTATTGGCCCGCCCGAGATTGTTGCACCCCAAACCGACTACTGAGACGGTCAATCCGGAATTTCCAAGGCGGCGATATTCAGTCATGGTTTCACCCTACAACGCCCGCAGGGGCCAGTCCGCCGCTCAGGATCCGAACGCGATTCCTGCCTCTTCCATCGCGTCGTGCAACTGGGCCATGACCTTGGGGCCCATGCCGTGCAGGGCCGCCACCCGCCCCTCACCGAATTCGGCGAGCTGTTCCAAGGTTTCCAGGCCCTCGTGGGCGAGTGCCCTTCGTGCGGGAGCGGACAAGCCCTTGGGCAGCGGAGTGTGTCCGGGCCAGTTGCTCTTGGGCGCCATGTTTGTCCCTTCGAAGCGGTGAAGCTGTCCTTAGAGGGTAAAGCCCGGACCGGTTTTCGGCGAGTGTTTTACTTTCAATGCGGTGGGTTCGGCATGGGCTGCGGCCGCGATGCTCAGCTTGGTGAAGTCGAGGTCTTCTCCCCGGATGCACACCTTGATGGCGTTGACGGCCTTGTTGACGTCCGGGCACAGGCAGAAGATGTTGAGCTTCGAGTCCCTGATATCGGAACGATCCACGATACCCAGGCCGCGCCAGGCCAGTTCACTCGTCAGCGCGGCCTTGGCCTTGCGTTCAAGGTAGCGGTCCCGATCGGTCCCGTCCTTCGTCTTCAGCGCGATCTGCGCGACCACCCAAAACTGCTCAGTCTCGGGAATCTCCGCATAGCCGTCCTCTTCGCATTGCGCGGCAAAGGCCGTCATGAGTCCTTCGACGGCGGATTCGTCCTCGACGTCGGTTTCGTCCGTGCTGCTCTGGTGTCCCACAACCCCGCGGTTGATCACGAGCTGCTTGAATTCGTCGTCATACCAAGCCTCCCGGAAATGCAGGACCGCTTCGTCGTCGCGCTTATAGGTGCGGATGATGCCGCTCATGCCTGTCCTTTTCTGGACCACTCCGCGCAGGTGCTGTTTTGGACCTTTGCCGTCGAAGGGTGCCTGTGTGTTTGATTCCGCTGGGAACAGCCGTTCACAGCTTGGGGAGACTGCCCGTCGTCGGATGTTCTTGTCCTGGCAGGGGCCGCGCGAAAGGCACCTTTGTCCCCAGGACCTGCGCGACGACGTCGTGGGTTATCTGTTGGGCGGTAAGCCCCACCCGCTCAAGGACCTGGCTCCGGGTTCCATGGTCGAGGAATTCGACCGGAAGCCCCACCTCGTTAAGGGCCGTGTCCACACCGGCAGCGCGCATCTCCTGGCGGATCCGGGAGCCGACGCCGCCAGCACGGACCCCGTCTTCGATGCAGATCACCAATCGGTGCCGGGCGGCGAGGGCGATGATGGACTTGCGTACGGGCAGGACCCACCGTGGATCCACCACTGTGGAACTGATGCCTTGGGATCCGAGCCGGGACGCGACATCGAGCGCGAGCTCGGACATGGCACCGACGCTGACAATCAGGACATCGTTCTCCGTGGAGCCTTCGGGGCGGCGCGCCAGCACGTCGACGCCGTCGGAAAGCCGTTCGATCGCTTCGATCTCACTTCCCACGGTGCCCTTGGAGAAGCGCACCACGCTGGGCGCGTCCGCGATGGCAACAGCTTCGCGGAGTTCTTCCCGCAGGCGGCTGGCATCCCGCGGAGCCGCCAGGTGCAGCCCCGGAACGATCTGGACCATCGCCATGTCCCACATGCCGTGGTGGCTGGCTCCGTCCGGGCCCGTCACGCCGGCACGGTCCAACACGACCGTCACACCGGCTTTGTGCAGTGCAACGTCCATGAGGAGCTGGTCGAAGGCGCGGTTCAGGAATGTCGCGTAAACGGCAACGACGGGGTGCAGTCCGCCAAAGGCCATGCCTGCGGCCGAGGTGAGGGCGTGCTGTTCGGCGATCCCGACGTCGATCACCCGTTCCGGGTGCCTCTCCGCGAACTTGTGCAGTCCGACGGGGATCAGCATGGCCCCGGTGATGCCTACGATGTCGTCGCGCTCATCGGCGATGTCCGCGATTTCCTCGGCGAAAACCGATGTCCAGGAGCGGGCTCCACCGGCTTCGGTGGGTTCGCCGGTTTCGGGATCGATGATCCCGACGGCGTGGAACTGGTCCGCCTCGTTGGCGAGGGCAGGTGCGTAACCGTGCCCCTTTTCGGTCATCGCGTGGACGATCACGGGGCCGCCGTAATTGCGGGCAGTAGTGAGCGCGTGCTCAAGGGCCCGCATGTTATGGCCGTCGACAGGGCCTATGTACTTCATGCCGAGGTCTTCGAACATGCCTTGCGGAGCCCACCAATCCTTGATGCCCTTCTTCATGGCATGCAGGCTCTTATAGGTGAACTGGCCGATCGGTCCACCGCTCTGAAGTTTCCTCTTCCACCAGTCCAACACCACTTCGTAGGTGGGGGCTGCCCGGAGGGAGTCGATCGTGGGGCGCAGTGAAGCGAGGTAGTCTGCCACACCGCCGACGGTGGGCGCATAGGAGCGCCCGTTGTCGTTGACGACGATCACCACGCGGCGTCGCTTGTCGGCGGCGATGTTGTTGATCGCCTCCCACGCCATACCGCCCGTCAGCGCACCGTCTCCGACGACGGCGACAACGCAGCGATCGCCCTCGCCGGTCAACTGGCGGGCCCGGGAGATACCGTCGGCCCAGGACAAGGAGGAGGACGCGTGGGAGCTTTCCACGATGTCGTGCTCGGACTCTGCGCGATCTGGGTAGCCGGACATTCCCCCTTGCTGCCGGAGGGTGCTGAAATCCTGCCTGCCGGTCAGCAATTTGTGGACGTAAGACTGATGGCCTGTGTCGAAAACGATGCTGTCGCGCGGCGAATCGAAAACTTTATGGATGGCCATGGTGAGTTCCACCACGCCAAGGTTCGGTCCGAGGTGACCGCCCGTTTGGGCGACGTTGGTGATGAGGAAAGTCCTGATCTCGCCTGCAAGCTGCTCCAACTGCTCACCGGTGAGCTTGCTCAGGTCCTGCGGGTTCCGGATTGTCTCCAAAAGTCCCAACGGCCCCTCCTTAGGGTGATTGACGTGCTATACAACTCTAACGCCTTGGCCGGCACCAAGCCGCAGGAAAGGCTACAGCCCCGGCCGGTCGATGACCAGCCGGGGCTGTAGCTGTTGCCTTGCGGCTCAGGCGGAGTTCTCGCTAGTGTGCCGAGATCTGGCGCAAAACGTACTGCAGGATGCCGCCGTTGCGGTAGTAGTCCGCTTCGCCCGGGGTATCGATGCGCAGCACGGCATCGAAGGACTTGGTGCTGCCGTCCTCTGCCGTTGCGGTGACCTTGAGCGTCCTTGGCGTCGTGCCGTTGTTCAGCTCGGTGACGCCCTCGACGGAGAACGTTTCCGTGCCGACCAGGCCGAGCGACGCAGCGGACTCGCCGGCCGGGTACTGCAGCGGGAGGACGCCCATGCCGATGAGGTTGGAGCGGTGGATGCGCTCGTAGCTTTCGGCGACGACAGCCTTCACGCCCAGCAGCGCGGTTCCCTTGGCAGCCCAGTCACGGGACGAGCCGGAGCCGTACTCCTTGCCTGCAAGGACCACCAGCGGGGTGCCGGCTGCCTGGTAGTTCTGGGCAGCGTCGTAGACGTAGGCCTGGGGGCCTTCCGCCTGGGTGAAGTCGCGGGTGAAGCCACCCTCGACGCCCGCACCGTCGTTGAAGTCAGCGAGCAGCTGGTTCTTGATGCGGATGTTCGCGAACGTTCCCCGGATCATGACCTCGTGGTTGCCACGGCGTGAACCGTAGGAGTTGAAGTCCTTGCGCTCCACGCCGTTGGCCAGAAGGTACTGGCCTGCCGGGGTGTCCGACTTGAAGGAACCGGCCGGGGAGATGTGATCGGTGGTGACCGAATCGCCGAGCTTCAGCAGCACGCGGGCACCGGCGATGTCCGTTACCGGTTCCGGCTGCGCCTTCATGCCTTCGAAGTACGGGGGCTTCCGCACGTACGTGGACTTGGCGTCCCAAGCGAAGGTGTCGCCTGCCGGGGTCTCGAGTGCCTTCCAGCGGTCGTCGCCGTCGAAGACGCCCTCGTAGCCGCGGGCGAACATTTCCTTGTCGATCGAGGAATCGATGACCTTCTGGACCTCGACGGGGTTCGGCCAGATGTCCTTCAAGAAGACATCGTTGCCGTTCTGGTCCTGGCCCAGCGCATCAGCGTCGAAGTCGAAGTCCATGGTTCCGGCCAGGGCGTAGGCGATGACCAGCGGCGGCGAGGCCAGGTAGTTCATCTTGACGTCCGGGTTGATGCGGCCTTCGAAGTTGCGGTTGCCGGAGAGGACAGCCGAGACGGAAAGGTCGTTGGCCTGGATGGCCTCGGAGATTTCGGCGTCGAGCGGTCCGGAGTTACCGATGCAGGTCGCGCAGCCGTAGCCCACGATATAGAAGCCGAGCTTCTCCAGGTAGGGAGTCAGGCCGGACTTCTCGTAGTAGTCGGTGACAACCTTGGAGCCGGGAGCGACCGAAGTCTTGACCCACGGCTTGGAGGCGAGGCCCTTGTCGACGGCGTTACGGGCGAGCAGCGCGGCAGCCAGCATCACGGAAGGGTTGGACGTGTTGGTGCAGGATGTGATCGAAGCGATCGAAACTGCACCGTGGTCCAGTTCGAATTCGCGGCCGTCAGCTGTTGTGACGCTCACCTTGTTCGACGGACGACCGTTGGACTTCGGGCCGTGTGCGTGCGGCGCTACGTCGGCCAAGTGGGTCGCGGAGGCGGTGAACGACGGCGAATCGGAGGCCGGGAAGCTCTCGTCGATCGCTTCGTCGAGACTTCCGTCGGCCAGGTCTTCCTTCACGTAGTTGCGCAGGTCCTCGCGGAACTGGGCCTTGGACTCCGTGAGGATGATCCGGTCCTGGGGACGCTTCGGACCCGAGATGGAGGGAACAACCGTGGACAGGTCCAGCTCGAGGTACTCGGAGAACTTGATCTCGTGCGAGGGATCGTGCCAGAGGCCCTGTTCCTTCGCGTAGGCCTCGACCAGGGCGACGTTCTGATCGGAGCGGCCGGTGAGGCGCAGGTATTCGAGCGTGACGTCGTCGATCGGGAACATCGCTGCCGTGGAACCGAACTCCGGGCTCATGTTGCCGATGGTGGCGCGGTTGGCCAGCGGCACAGCCGCAACGCCTTCGCCGTAGAACTCCACGAACTTGCCGACCACACCGTGGTTGCGCAGCTGCTCGGTGATGGTCAGGACGACGTCCGTGGCGGTAGCGCCCGCGGGGATGGAACCCGTGAGCTTGAAGCCCACGACGCGCGGGATCAGCATGGAGACGGGCTGGCCCAGCATCGCAGCCTCGGCTTCGATGCCGCCCACGCCCCAGCCCAGAACGCCCAGGCCGTTGACCATGGTGGTGTGGGAGTCCGTACCGACGCAGGTGTCGGGGTAGGCGCGCAGGACGCCGTCAACTTCGCGGGTCATGACGGTTCGTGCCAGGTATTCGATGTTGACCTGGTGGACGATGCCGGTTCCCGGAGGAACAACCTTGAAGTCGTCGAAAGCAGTCTGGCCCCAGCGCAGGAACTGGTAACGCTCGCCGTTGCGCTGGTATTCGATCTCCATGTTGCGCTCAAGGGCTCCGGAGTTGCCGAAGGCGTCGATCTGCACGGAGTGGTCGATGACCATCTCAGCCGGAGCCAGCGGGTTGACGCGCTTGGGGTCGCCGCCGAGGTCCTTGATGGCTTCGCGCATGGTGGCAAGGTCAACAACGCAGGGAACTCCGGTGAAGTCCTGCATGATGACTCGGGCCGGGGTGAACTGGATCTCGGTGTCCGGCTGGGCATTTGGATCCCAGCCAGCCAGGGCGCGGACGTGGTCGGCCGTGATATTGGCGCCATCTTCCGTCCGCAGGAGGTTTTCAAGCAATACCTTAAGGCTGAACGGAAGGCGGTCTGCGCCCTCAACGGAGTTCAACCGGAAAATTTCATAATCGGTGCCGGCTACATTCAGTACGCCTTTGGAACCGAAGCTGTCCACAGTGCTCATGGCAGGACTCCTCTCGCAACAGCTTTCATCTTTGTCGCGTGGTTGACCGCTAGCTAGTTAGGCAAACCTAATCTGGGCATCGTGCGGCCGGTGGAGAAGTGAAGCGCGACGTAGGACTTCTCCACCATCGTAGTGGCGGCTATGCCGCGGGCACCAGCAACGCAACGGTCTCGAGGTGATGTGTGTGCGGATACAAGTCGAAGGCCCGCAGGGATTCAAGGCGCCATCCGCCGTTCCGGAAGTACCCCAGATCACGCGCGAAGGAGGCCGGATCACACGACACATAAGCGATTGCCCGCGGCCCGGACTCGATGAGCTGGCTGACCACCGCTTTGCCCGCGCCAGCCCGCGGCGGGTCGATCACCAAGGCGTCGAAGCTCCGGGGGCGCTGCCGGAGGACACGCTCCACCCTGCCCTGGACAATTTCCACCTGGGTCTCTCCGTGCAGATTCTTGCGGGCATCCCGGCTGGTCCCGGGCGATCCTTCGACGGAGAGCACCGAACCGGTGATCCCCACCGCATCCGCCAAGGGAGCCGTAAACAATCCGGCTCCCGCGTAAAGATCGGCGACGGCCGATCCCGGAAGGAGGTAGCCGCCGTCGTGCAGGAATCCCGTCACCGCCCCCACCAGGGTCCCGGGCGCATCCTTGTGGATCTGCCAGAACCCTTCTCCCGTCACACGGTACTCGTGACCGGCAGCCGACTCCTGGACCCACGTCCTGCCGCGCAGCTGCAGGACTTCTCCGCCGGCGGGGTCGAAGCTGGCCACCGACACTTCATGCGGGAGCTGGCCCAGGATCCGGTTGAGGCGCCGGGCATCGGTGCCTTCTTCCGGGGCAAGAAGGACGAGCGGACGCGATCCGTTGGCAGGCGCGGCCACTTCCACCCGCGAGATCCCCCGCAGATCGATGTCCCAGAGCCGCAACTCGTTGATCCCCGGCAGTGCCAAAGGCATCTCGTGGACCGGAATCACGACGTCGGAGCGGTGGGCATGCATCCCCAGCCGGCCACCGGGGGTGACGGCAAAGCTGGCACGGGTCCGCCAGCCGAGCCCTGTATCGCCGTCGGAGCCTGCAACGCCGCCGGAGCCCGGGTCATCGGCGGCCGCCGGCTCCACTTCGACATGGAGTTCGACGCCGGCGAGCCGCTTGAGCTGCTCGGCGAGGACTTCGGCTTTGAGCAGGCGCTGCCGTTCCAGTGTCACGTGTCCCAGTTCGGCGCCGCCCACGGGCGGACCGCCCTTGCGCCAGGCGGCAAGCGAGTCGGCGGGCGGCCAGAAATGGCGTGTCCGGTCCTCTGATGCTTCCAGGACATCGACGACGTCGGCACGCCAGAAACGGGAAGACTCTCCCGCGTCGGTCAGCCGGACCCGGACCTTCTCCCCCGGGATGCCGTGCCGGACGAAAATGACCCGGCCTTCGTGCCGTGCGACGAAGTGGCCGCCATGGGCGATGGGGCCGACGTCCACCACCAGCTCCGTGGCGGCTCCGTCCTGGGCCGTGGGCGAGCTGGATTCGGTGTTGCTGGGGTGGGTCATCAGGTATCCTGCAATGCCTTTGCTTCTTCGGAGGACTTCAATTGCCATGGAACGCTGGCCACCATGACGCCGGGTTCAAAGTGGAGCCGGGCCTTGATGCGCAGGGCGGTCTGGTTATGGACGAGCTGTTCCCACCACTTGCCGACGACGTACTCCGGGATGTAGACGACGATCAGGTCACGCGGGGAATCGCGGCGCATGTTCTTGACGTAGTCCAGGATGGGCGTGACGGTTTCACGGTACGGGCTCGCCAAAACGGTCAACGGGACGGGGATGTCCAGCTTGTCCCAGGCCTCGACGGTGTGCGCCGTTTCCTCGTGGTCGATATCGACGATGATGGCGTCCAGCCGGGACGGCCTCGATGCCCGGGCGTAGGCGAGGGCGCGCAGCACCGGTTTGCGGACGTGGGACACCAACAGCACGGCGTGGACCCGGGTAGGCAATGCACGCGGGGAAGAATCCTCGTCAACGGCAAGTTCCTTGGCCACATTGTCGTAGTGGGCGCGGATGCTCCACATGATGAGGAACAGCACGAACATGGCCAGAAGGGCGATCCAGGCGCCCTGCTCGAACTTGGTGATCAGCACGATGGTCAGCACCAGCGCCGTCATGGCGAAGCCGAGCCCGTTGATGGTGCGGGACTTCAGGATCCTACGGCGGACGGCTTTGTCCTGCGCAAGTTTGAGTTCCCTGCCCCAGTGACGCACCATGCCCAGCTGGCTCATCGTGAAGGAAATGAAGACGCCGACGATGTACAGCTGGATGAGCTTGGTGACATCGGCGTTGAAGGAAATGATGAGGACCAAGGCCCCGGCCGCAAGGGCGAGGACGCCGTTGCTGAATGCCAGGCGGTCTCCGCGGGTCCGAAGCTGGCGGGGAAGGTAGCCGTCCTGGGCGAGGATCGACCCCAGGACCGGGAATCCGTTGAATGCCGTGTTGGAGGCGAAGACGAGGATGACGCCGGTGGCGGCGACAACGACGTAGAACGGGATGGACCCGGGGCCGAAGATCGTCTGTGCAATCTGGCTGATGGCGGGGTTCTGGATGTAGTCGTCCGGGAGCGGTTGGCCGTGCAGGAGGAATTCCTTGGCCGGATCCAGCACGATGTGGACCTTGGTGGCATTGGCAAGGTAGATGATGCCGGCGAGCATGGCCGAGGCGATGACTCCGAGCAGCATCAACGTGGTGGCCGCGTTCTTGCTTTTGGGCTTCTTGAAGTTCGGCACGCCGTTGCTGATGGCCTCCACACCGGTCAGGGCGGCTGCGCCGGAGGAGAAAGCCCTGAGGAGCAGGAACGCCCCTGCCAGGCCCACGAGTCCCTGGTCGAATCCCTCTTGCGGGACGATCGTGAAGGCTGCCGAGGGAGCCTGGCCGAGTTGGCCTGTGGCTGCCTGGAAGATACCGACGGCCGTCATGCCCAGGATGCTGAACATGAAGATGTAAGTGGGAACCGCGAAGACGCTGCCGGCTTCCTTGATTCCGCGCAGGTTCACGAGTGCCAGGACAATCACGCCGACTGTGGCGATGAGCGCCTGCTGCCCATGCAGCGAGGGGATCGCCGTGGTCAGGTACGCCGCCGCGGAGGACATCGACACGGCGACGGTGAGGACGTAGTCCACCAACAAAGCGGCGGCGACCGTCAGGCCCGCGAACTTCCCGAGATTGACGTTGGCGATTTCGTAATCGCCGCCACCTGAAGGGTAGGCGTGGACGTTCTGCCGGTACGAGGCAACAACCGTGAGCAAGACCACCATGACCGCGAGGCCTACGAGCGGCGAAATGGCCACGGCACTCACGCCCGCGAGGGCCAGCGTCAGCAGGATTTCGTCAGGGGCGTAGGCCACGGAGGACAGGGCGTCCGAAGCGAAAATCGGCAGCGCGATGCGCTTGGGAAGCAGGGTGTGGGCCAGGCGGTCGTTCCGGAACGGCCGCCCCACCAACACCCGCTTCGCGGCGTTGAGAATTGTCAGCACTCCGCAAAGCTACTCTGAATCGAACGCGATGTCATGACGGCGGACTGGCTTCCGCGACTTGCCCCGGTAGAGTCTTACCGAGCGGCAAGCATAAGAGTTAAGGAGAAACCGTGGCTCACTTTGTGATCATGGGTTGCGGACGAGTTGGCGCAACGTTGGCGCACACCTTGGAAGACGCCGGCCATTCGGTGGCAATCATCGACCAGGACGACCGTGCCTTCCGTCGCTTGCGCAGCGGATTCACCGGCAGGAAAGTCACGGGCGTCGGCTTCGACCGGGACACCCTCAAGCAAGCAGGTTGCGAGGAGGCGTACGCCTTCGCCGCCGTCTCCAGCGGTGACAATTCCAATATCCTCGCCACCCGCGTAGCGCGTGAGACTTTCCATGTTTCGCATGTTGTTGCCCGCATCTACGATCCCGGCCGCGCCGAAATCTACCAGCGTCTGGGCATCCCCACGGTGGCCGCCGTACGTTGGAGCGCGGACCAGGTCCTGCGCCGGATCCTGCCCGAGCAGCACTTGGCAGGCGATTACCGCGAACCCTCCGGCCGACTGGTTCTATCCGAAGTCGACCTCGACGAAAGCTGGATCGGGCACCCGTTGACTGCCATCGAAGCAGCATCCGGAATCCGCATCGCTTTCCTTACCCGCTTCGGTGAGGGCGTCCTGCCTCAGCCCGGAACGGCGTACCAGGAGGGTGACACTGTGCATGCCATGTTGAATCTGGACCGCAGCGCCGAGGTGGCGCGCATCCTTTCCAGCGCACCTGCCAAGGAGTCTGAGTGAAAGTCGTTATTGTCGGCGCAGGCAGCGTCGGTTCATCCATCGCGCGTGAATTGCTTGCCCACAAACACGAGATTATGCTGATCGACCTCAAACCGGAGGTCATCGGGCGCAGCGGGCTCAGAGGGGCCCGCTGGCTGGTGGGCGATGCGTGCGAATTGAGCACGTTGCAGGAAGCGAAACTGGAAGGGGCCGACGTCGTCGTGTCCGCGACCGGCGACGACAAAGTCAACCTTGTGGTGTCCTTGTTGGCCAAGACCGAATTCGGTGTCGGCCGCACGGTGGGCCGGGTCAACAATCCCAAGAACGACTGGATGTTCAACGATTCCTGGGGCGTCGACGTCGCAGTCAATACCCCGCAACTCATGACGGCGCTCGTGGAGGAGGCTGTGGAAATCGGTGACCTCGTCCGCTTGCTGACCTTGCAGACGGGTGTGTCCTCGCTCGTCGAATTCACGGTTCCCCACGACTCGCACATCATCGGGAGCACCGTGGGCGGCATCGAGTGGCCCGACGACGCCACCCTGGTGGCGATCCTCCGGGACCATGCGCCCATCACACCGAGCCGCGACGACGTGATCGACGGCGGCGACGAACTGTTCTTCGTCACGACTATTGTGGCCGAAGACGGTCTCAGGGCCTTGCTGTCCCCGACCGCCGCGGACCACGGTTCAGCTGACGTCGAGGAAGAGTTTTCGGATCAGTCCGACGACGGTTTCGACGGCTGAGGATCGCGGTTCGGCTTCTGGCCCGGCACCGGCCGGGTCAGGAGCCAGGCAATCCAGAGACCCAGGATGTATAGCGGAGCCCCCATGATCAGCCTCATGGTAGCGAGTGCGGCCAGGCCCGGTTCGCCCATGAAATACAGCGGAACCTGGACCACAAGACGCAGTGCCAGCACGGCAATGACCACCCACGTGCCGATGGCGTAGGCCCGCAAGCGCTCCGGGTTCTTCCGCCATTCGAAGCCTTCGTTGCGGACGAATCCGAACAGCAGGCCGGCGATCGGCCACTTGAGCAGGATCGACAGCACCATTCCCACGATGTAGGCGATATTCGTGTAGAAACCCAGAACGTAGAAATCCTCGGCCTTGCCGGTGGTGTTCGCGAGCCAAGCGGAGATGGCGACGCCGGCGATCCCGGCAAGCGCCTGGGTCAGCGGGCGCCGTTGGACCAGCCGGACCACGGTGAAGACGGCTGCAGCCGCGAGGGAGGCAATCAGGGACGCCGGAAGGTCGCGGGTGACCATGAAAGCGATCAGGAAGACGAGGCCGGGCACGGTACTCTCGGCTATCCCCTGAACACCCCCGGCGGACTTGAGGATGTCCACGTGCCCGTGGCTGTTGCGTTGGAGTCCGGCCTTTTCGGCGTACCCGGCGGCAATGTCCGCAATGCTCGGCCCCTCCGTGCCCTGGCGGGGCTCCTCCGAGCCGGGATTTTCGTGCGCTGGTTTTTCGTGGGGGCCGGATCCGTTGGCGACGGTCATTGGTGCTCCTGCCGGGAGAGAATTTCATAGCGCGGATTGAACATGGTGGGCATCCCGTCCCGCGGCGTGACCATGCCTTCGAGCCGCAGGACAGTCCCAGGTTCGATTCCGGGCACTTTGCGGCGCCCGAGCCAGATGACGCGGAGTCGGGTCAACGGACCTGTGTCACCCCTGTGCGCAATCCGGTCGACGACGATCGCCGAGAAGTGTGCTTGTTCGTTGGCGGGCTGGTAGGTCACCGACTCGATGAATCCCGTGCAGTCGACCCGTCCCCGGACGGGGAGTTCAGTGAGGGGCAGGGACGCCGGACCGCCATGGGCGGCAGCGGGACGCGCCGCTTTGTCAGCCAATCTGGGTGATCTCCGGGCCGCGCTCGGGTTGCTGAAGCTCCGGCGCTTCGTGGGGAGCTTCGTGCTGCCCGGAAGCTACAGCGTCCTTGGGCAGCTTCAGCTGAAGCAGCTCACGGGGCGGCATGGGGTTGTCTCCGCGAATGACCACAACCTTGCGGAAGAGGTTCTCCAGTCCTTCGGCCGCCTTCCTATCCAATGCCGCGTTGCCCCCGATGACGCCACGAAGGAACCAGCGGGGCCCATCGACTCCCATGAACCGGGCAGCCCGGAAGCCGCGTCCGCCGTCGGCGGATTCGGTAGGAAGCTTGGCGACGAGTTCGGTGCCGAAGGTGCCGACGATCTCCTCGACTTCGCCTCCTTGGCTGGACACGGACTGGCCGATTTGCTCGCGGATTTCGTCCCAGAGCCCTTCGGAACGTGGAGCGGCAAACGCCTGGAGCTGGAGGCTCGAGCCGTCGAGGTCCATGGTGACTGCCACTACCCGCTGGGTTGCCTCTTCTACTTCAAGGCGCAATTGAAGGCCTTCGGAAGGCTCGATCAGCAAGGCACCAAGATCCACATAGCCGTCCTGGCTATCAATTTCGCTGGCATCCAATGGCCCCTTGGACAAGCGGAAGTCGCCCTTGGCGGCTCCACCGGCTACCGGGCCGGAGTCCTGCCGCGTCGTCGCGGCATTGGCCTGCTCAGTACCGTTGTCTTTCGGCTGCTCAGCCTTGGACTTCTTTCCGCGCCCAAAAAGCATCGGGTTGTCTCCTTAGTAGTGGTCTATCCCCCAGTAAACCGCAGACTGCCCGTCAACTCGCGGGCAGCATGGCAATCAGCTCCATGCAGCGCCGATTGTCGAGGGTTGTTGCTAGCTCACGGCCGGCGCGAAGCCTCCGGTAGATCCAAAGCCGCCGGCGCCGCGCGAGGTGTCGGACAACTCCTCCACGGAAACGAACTGCGCATACTCGACGCGCTGGATCACCATTTGAGCAATTCTATCGCCGCGCTTGAGTTCGATTGCGTGGTTTTGGTCGGTATTCAAAAGCGTCACGGAAATTTCACCTCGGTAGCCGGCATCAACGGTCCCGGGAGCGTTGACCACAGTGAGTCCATGCTTGGTTGCCAGCCCTGATCGGGGGTGGATCAGTGCGACAAAGCCGTTCGGCAGCGCGATCGAGACGCCCGTGGGAACAAGCTTCCGCTCTCCCGGAGCGAGCGATACGTCCGCACGGGCCCGCAAGTCGGCGCCGGCGTCACCAGGGTGGGCGTATGACGGTGCTTCCAAACCGGCGTCGAGCATTTTCAGTTGGACCTGAAGGGTCGGCGCACCGTATTCGGCGGAGGTGTCTGCTGGGTTGGCTACTGCTGTCTCGTGACTCACAGTCACATATTCTATCGCCCGCGGAGTGCTCCCCCGGTTGCGGCCGCACGTCGGTCGCAGGGCAGTCACAGGGCCAGGGAGCGTTAATTCCCGGGGCCACAGTCCCGATAAGCTGGTGGCATGCCTGAATCGACTGCTTCCGTACCCGTGCCGCACCATTCCTCGAGTGGAACGGGCGTCCTGTTTACGGAAAAGCTCTGGCCTTCCCCCTGGATCTGGATTGTGGTGGTCGGCTTGTCCGCCGCGGGCATCCTGATGTTCGCCCCGATCAGCATCGCCGCGGGGATTATCGCCGCGCTGGTCCTCTTCGCGATCATGACCACCATGCTGGTGTTGTCCACTCCTGCGATCGTGGTGGACCGGGACACCGTCCAAGTGGGACGCGCCACCATCCAGCGCGAGTTTGTCGGCGCCGTCACTGCTTACCGCAAGGACGAGGCCACCGCGGAGCGCGGAACCCGCCTCCACGGACTCGCGTTCCTTTGCCTCCGCGGCTGGATTGATCCCGTGGTGCGCATTGAAATCACCGACCCGGCGGACCGCACCCCGTACTGGCTCACGTCCACGCGCCGCCCCGAAGAACTTCTGGCAGCGCTGTCCAAGCAGGCCTCCCGAGGCTAGCTTTCGCATTCCTTGCAGTAAAGGTGCCCGTCCTTCTCCCGCGCAATCTGGGAGCGGTGTTTGACGAGGAAGCAATTGAAGCAGGTAAATTCGTCCGCCTGCGGAGGCAGGACGCGGACCAGCAGCTCTTCGCCAGACAAGTCCGCCCCGGGGAGCTCGTAGGCGTCCGCGAGGTCAGTCTCATCGATGTCAACAGCCGATGATGACTGTTTCTCGGTGCGATGCGACTTGAGTTCCTCGATCGAGTCCTCGGTGTCTTCTTCGGTCTTCCGAGGGGCATCGTAGTCCGTTGCCATGGTCTCTTCTTCGTTCTCCCTTGTACGTCACGCAGGGCTTGCGGTCCGGTCGACCGGAACCTGCTCCGGTCTAAGGATGTAACGCAGCGGGTCACATTTTTGTGCCCGATACCGGGCAGATTGTCCTCCCGGAAGACTCGAATGTCCATACCCCGGTTCTTATCGCCGTCGCAGGGAATGCCGGAAATCGCGGAATATCGCGGCGCGCCCTTTGTCCTAGTAGGAAAAGGCCGTACCGGGTGGCAGAGTTTCGAATGTCAGATAGGCCATGGTGGAGGATTTTATGCGGGATCTACGGCTGGTTGGCGTCCACGACGACGGCGGACATCTCCTGTTGAGCGGTACCGGCGGCGAGATGTTCCAGCTTCCGATTGATGAGGCGTTGCGGGTTGCAGCGAGCCGGACACCTGCCCAGGTGGCCGCACGTGCTTCCATCACGCCCGTCGCCATGTCCCCGCGTGACATTCAGTCGCGCATCCGCAGCGGCGCTACGGCCGCTGAGGTGGCGGAGCTGTCAGGGCTGCCGCTCGCCAACGTGCAACGTTATGAGGGTCCGGTACTTGCCGAGCGCGAGTACATCGCCCAGCAAGCCCGCAAAGTCGAAGTCGCTGCCCCTGCCCCCGGCCAGGACACCTACCGCGCGGCGTTCGGCGACGAACCCGCAAGCCTGGGCGAAATGGTTGCACACCGGCTCAGGGCCCATGGGATCGATTCGTCTACGGTGGAATGGGATTCGTGGCGCCGGATCGATGGCACGTGGACCGTCGTCGCGCGCTTCGAAACCAAGCCAGCCAGCCTGGAAAGCATCGGCGAAGAGCCACCTGCCATGTGGACCTTCCATCCCGCCCGCAAATCCATCCAGAATGCCAACCGCTGGGCCCAGCAGCTCAGCGAACTGGAACCCCTCGATGGACCTGTACCGGCCCGGCGACTCGCGGCCGTCTCCGACCGGCCCTTTGACTTTGAGGCCGACGCCGGGACCGCCGCCCGTGCGGCCGCAGCCGCCGCCACCAAGGAAGCCGATGGGCTCCTTGACATGCTGCGCTCACGTCGCGGACAGAGGCTGGGACTTGACGAAGACAGCGACGACGCTTTGGCGCTGCTTCTAAGCAGCGGCGTCCCGGCTGCGCATCCGCGGCCGGGCGATGTTGAAGACGGGCTTGCGGACAGCGAAACAGCTGACAACGAGCCGGCCGACCCGGACACGGACGAGCAGCTTGAAGCCGAACCCGCCCCCAGCCGCCGTGACGCGCGTGCATCCATGCTGTCGCGGCTGAGCCTCGCCCCGAAGCATGAGGACAAGGAAGACGACTCCCTCCATCTTCACGACGGTGTCAGCACGGATACCCATGAAATCACGGTGATCCCCGGTGCCCTGCGCCCCGTGACCATGTTGCGCGGCAGGAACGACAACGACGGGCAGACCGGGCAGGACGAGGGACGAACCCCTGGAGCAGCGTCACCGCGGGCGGGCTTGGACGAACTGCTCGGCGGGGCTCCCCGGAGGGAACGCGAAGAGGCGAGGGCCGGCCGTGACGGGCAGAAAGATGAGGAAGCTTCCGACGCGGGGGCGGCCGAACGCCAGCCGTCACGGCCCAAGCGCTCCAGTATTCCCAGCTGGGATGAAATCGTCTTCGGGACGCGCGGAGACTAGGCGGCTTTTAGTTCGTTGCGGCTTCAGCTGACGCCGTGCCAAAGGCAAGCGTCGACGTCGAACGGCAGCAACTGATCCCGGCTCGCCATCAGGTTGGCTCCGTGGGCCGTGACCCTGCGCATGTAGTGCCTGCGGCATAGGGTTTCGTATCCGACGACGGGGTGCGACACGTCGACTTGCTCCGGGATGGCCTCCGCCTGGCCGGCATCCCTGGCAACGTCTCCCACTACGACCTGCTCGCCTTCGACCACCATGATGCCGTCCACGGTCCGCGCATTGTGTGTTGCCCGGCGTCCGCACCAACAGAGCGCTTCGACCTGCAGGACCTGGACCCTGTCCGCGAGCTCTACGAAACGCTGGGATCCGGGGAACAGCCGGGTGCGGAAGTCTGATGTGATTCCGAAGGCGAACACGTCAACGCCCATCTCATCAACCACGCGCGCCAGCTGTTCCACTTGCTCTGGTGAGTAGAACTGGGCTTCGTCACAGATCAGGTAGTCCACTTTGAGGCCCGTGGTCCGGCGCCGGACAACTTCGTCCCAGAAATCGGTGGTGTCAACGACTTCGACCGCGTCTGTCTGGAGACCGAGCCGGCTGGAGATGACGGAACCGCCGGCGCGGTCGTTGCAACTGAAGCGGACCCCACCCCGCCCGCGTGCACGGTGGTTGTAGTCCATCTGCAAAGCAAGAGTGGACTTGCCGCAGTCCATGGTTCCGGAGAAGAAGATAAGCTCAGCCACGGCGGCCCTTGGGACCTCCGGCTTGGAAACAAAGCAGCGGAACTTCGCGCTCGGCCCTGGTCAGCGAACCATGCTGCCCCACTACCTCTAAGGCAGTCGGACGGACGCGGCGGACGTCATAGAGCGCCAAAGTGTCCCGGGCTGCGATCATGACGTCCCCGATCCGGGGGGAAACCTCCGGTCGGAAAACACCGAAGAGTCCGGCGTCAAGAGCCTGCTCGCGTGTGAAGGCCCAGATCCGCTCGCCGAAGCGGGCGCGCCAGGCATCCAACAGGGCTTTCCGGTGACGCTCTCCGGCGTCGGGCTCCAGGTACAGGTGGACCATGCGCGGCTCCCCTGCCGTGTGCCGGACCCCTGCGATAAGGGCAGGATCGGCGGAGTAGTCGATGCGCTGCGACTCGGGAACGTCGAGCATTCCATGGTCGCCGGTGAGCAGGATGGTTGTCCCCGCGGGCAGTGAGGCAGAGAGCCTTTTGACCGTTGAATCGATTTCTTCGAGCTGGTGCTCCCAGCGATCGGACTCGCAGCCGTAGCGGTGCCCGGCTTTGTCCAGCTCGTTGACGTAGAAGTACATGAGCGAGGCGGTTCCAGCGGCCATTTCCTCCCCTGCCGCTGTTGTCCGGGCGTGGAGCGAGGTGCCGCCCACGAACCGGCTTCCCCGGAGCGCCGCACGGGTCATCGGCGACGCGCCGAACTGGGGCAGGCTCACTGTGACGACGTCGGCGTCAGCAGCCACGCGTTCGAAAATTGTCGGGAACGGCTGCCAGCGCAGGGGATCGACTCCAGCGTCCCAATTGCCGAGCAGGTTGACTACCTTGTCCTGATCAGGATCCAGGACGTCATAGCCCACCATGCCGTGTTCACCGGGCGTGCGGCCGGTTCCAAGGCTGGCCAAGGACGATGCCGTGGTGGAAGGAAAAGCCGAATCAAGCCACACCGGGACGGCCCCCTGTCCCGAGTTCGCAATTGACCTCAGAAACGGAGTGTGGGCGGCCTTCTGCTTCAGGAGATTGCGCCCCAGGCCATCAGCGAGGACAACGCACACGCGCTGCGTTGACGGCAAGTGCAGCTTATTTTCGAAGCCGGGCAGGCCCATGCTCGCCGCGGCGCTAGTGAAGACCTCGGCGATCGACTTGCTGCCATACAGCGGCGCGCCGGGAAGCTCAGGGACGGCGCTGGAAACGCGGACGGTTTCCTGGGCGACGGGTTCCGACGTCGCCATCAGCGCTGGTGCCCGCGGCTCAGCCTGTTGCCGAAGACGCCCGAGCGCAGTCGCGGAGCGGAGATGGTACCGGGGTGGACCGAGGGCCCGGGAGCGCCTGTGTTCACAGCCCGCAACGCGCGGGCGAAGACCTTCGCGTCCTGGACAGCCCTGGGTCCGTCGGCCTCGGAGCTGATCCGCAGCACGATGTCCTCCTGCGAGATGGTGCCCGTGTAACCATGGTCGGCTTCGCACTGGGGATCGCCGCAGCTGGCGGGTCCCACATCCAGGCGCTGGCCTCCTGACCAGGCAATGGACAGGGTCAGCTCCCTGACGGGGTCGCTTGGAGTGTAGTTCTGCGGCTGCGCATACATGTAGCTCAGGACCACCGAGCGGATTTGTGCCACGGGCACGGACTCGGTGGAAATCTGGGCGACGATCTGCTCGCCGGCTTCGTCAAGCTGCTGGTCGTCGACGTGGGTGATCACCAGCATGTCCTCGGTGAGGACCAGGACCGTGATGTGCCGCCGGACCTCGGCACGGTCGAAATGCGTTTCCAAATGCACCAGGTGCGCAAGGCAGTCGCGCCCGTCCAAGGCGTCGGCCACAACATCGGCAACAAGGACAGGATAGAAACCTGCCCGTTGAAGTGCCTGGTCCAGGCTCTGCCCCTGCGAGCTGTGGTTGTGTGCTGCATGGTGCCCGGTGGTAGCCGGACCGGACGGAGGCGTCGGGGACTTCGAGCTCATTCCCCCATTTTCACAGATCGGCTGGGGACTTCATAACCGTCCGGCCCTCCGACGGTCAACTGCCAGCTCAGCCGAGCATCGCACGGCGGGCACTGTCCGTACGCTGTGCGGCATTGCCAATCCAGACCTCGCCGGCAAGAATTTTGACGCCCCGGGCCCCGGCCAGGACGGGATTGAACTCCACCAGGGCAATCCCTGGGTGTTCGTCCTTGAGTCGGACCAGCCGTGCTCCCAGGTCTTCGAGGGCCGGCACGTCCACCGCAGGCAGCCCTTGGTAGCCAAACAGTTTCAGGGAAGCCCGGGGCGCCCTGATGAAGTCGTGGAGATCGGTGGAGGACAAGGGAGGCACGCGGTGCGCCCAATCGTCCAGGAGGTTCACGGCGTCTCCCGCCAAACCGAAAGAGACCACGGGCCCCAGGAGCGGATCCTCGATGGCCCGGAACGTGCAGGCCTGCCCCACGGAAACCATGGCCTGCACCTCTATCGCAGCTGAACCGTAGGGTTCGAGGGCGCGACGCATCTGCGCGATATTGCGCCGCAGCGAGTCCGGATCCTCAATGTCCAGCCGCACGCCGCCCAGGTCCAGGCGGTGCCGGAGGGCGGGATCCGTGGTCTTGAGCACCACCGGCCAGCCGAGCCTTTCGGCAGCGGCTACCGCTTCGTCGTCGCTCTCGAACACAGCTGAGGGCACAACCGGGATGCCGTAGCGGGACAGCAGCGCGGCCGCTTCGCCGTCGTCGAGCCGTACCAATTGCTCCCCCGGGACGGAAGACAGGAGCCGCTCGATGTGTTCGCGGGTGCCCTCGCGGTCGCAACCAGGAGGCTGTGTGAACATGCCTTGGTCCCGGTCCAGCCACTTCGCGTAACGGACCACTGCCGCCAAGGCCGCCACCGCGCTGCCCGCGCTGGAGTAGCAAGGAAGGGAGGGTCCGGACTCACTGGACTCCCCTTTTGGCGCGAGCAATCCATCCAGCTGCACGGAAGTGTCGAGGATCCCGGTGAAAGCAGCCACGACGGGCTTGCCGGCCTCTGCCGCGCATTCGGCGAGCACTCCTGCGATCGCTTCCATAGTGAGGCTGCGGGACGGCACCATGGCCGCCACCACGGCATGCACGGAATCGTCGGCGAGGTTCTTCCGGAGGCTGCGCCGCAGCCCTTCCCGCGATGCGGACATCCCCGCGTCCAGGTCCACGTCGGTGACGATCCTGTCGACGACGAGTCCCTGGGGCGCCGCGTTGTCCGCCACGACCTTCCCGAAGGCCGCGGAATTGCTGTAGACGGCGAGCGCCGGGCCCTTGGGCAAGGGCTGGCTGGAAACGATTTGCGCCACATCCATGAGCTGTTCGATGGTTTCGACGGCGATGACGCCGGCTTGGCGCATCATCGCGTCCAGGGCCGCCACAGGGGCCAGCGTGGTCCTGACGACATGCCCCGGCGGAAGGCGCAGCCCGGTGACATCCGATTTGGCAACGATGACCGGTTTGCTGCGCGACAAGCGGCGGGCGAGTCGGGAGAACTTGCGGGGATTGCCGATCGACTCCAGGTAGAGCCCGACGGCCACGGTATCGGGATCGTCTTCCCAGAACTGCATGACGTCGTTTCCGGAGATATCGGCACGGTTGCCGGCGGACAGGAACGAGGAAAGGCCCAGGCCCCTGCGGCTCGCCGCAGCGTAGACGGACACCCCGATGGCCGCGGACTGCGAAAACAGCCCCAATCCCCCGCGTCGCGGAAGGCTCGGGGCCATCGACGCGTTGAGCGAAACCTCCGGGTTCGTGTTCACGATCCCCAACGACTCGGGGCCTATCACGCGCATCCCATAGGACCTGGCCTGGCGCACCAGCTCCCGCTGCCTCCGCAGCCCCTGCTCGCCGTCGTCCGCGTACCCGGCTGTGGCGACCACGAGGCCTTTGACCCCGGCCGCCCCGCACTCGTCCACGACTTTCGGCACTTCCTCGTAAGGCACGGCGATAATGGCGAGCTGCGCCGGCCCGGGGATGTCGGCGATCCGGGCGAAGGACTTCATGCCGGCCACCTCGAATGCCTCGGGGTTGACCGCATAGACCGCGCCGGTGAAGCCACCGTCCAGGATGTGCTCAAGAAACTGGTGCCCTACGGTCCCCCACCGGCGGCTGGCGCCCACCACCGCGATCGACGACGGCGCCAGCAAGTCCCGTACGCTGCGGGCCTCCGCGCGGTGTTCCCGCGATTCCATGACGGCCAGGGACTTTTCGGTGGGGTCGATGTTGAATTCAACGCTGACGACGCCGTCGTCGAATTTGCGCGCGAGCTCGTAGCCGGCATCTGCGAAGACCCGGAGCATTTTGCGGTTCTCCGGCAGGACCTCGGCCGTGAAGCGGCGGATGCCGTTCTCCCGGGCAGCCGCGGCCAAGTGTTCGAGCAGGATGGAACCGATCCCCCGGCCCTGCTGGACATCGGAAATATTGAAGGCCACTTCGGCCTCCGTCGGGTCATCGAGCCGGTCGTAGCGGCCGACGCCCACGATCTCTCCGCCGATGGTGATGACGAACGCCACCCGGTCCTTGTGGTCCACTTCGGTGAAGCGGTGCAGTTCCTTGCTGGAGAGTCTCGGCTTGAACGAGAAGAACCGCATGTAAATGGAGGTCTCGGACTGCGCGGCGTGGAAAGCCTGGAGGGCGTCCGCATCCCCGGGTGCAATAGGTCTCAAGTGGGCTGTTCCGCCGTCGCGAAGCACGACATCGGCCTCCCAATATTCCGGATATACGCCGGCGCCGGGCTGATCCACCATAGGCTTAGCCTAGCTAAGTCTTCCGCAGTACACGTTTAAGGATCCACCGACTCCATGGCACGCAGCCAAAGTCCCTCCCGCGCAAACGCGGCCTCGGCCGCCGTCGACGGGGACTTCACCGAGAACATCATCGATATCGACGTCACTTCCGAGATGGAAGGCTCCTTCCTGGAGTACGCGTATTCGGTGATCTATTCCCGCGCTCTCCCCGATGCGCGCGACGGCCTCAAACCCGTCCAGCGACGCATCCTGTACATGATGAGCGACATGGGCCTGCGTCCGGACCGCGGGCATGTGAAGAGCGCCCGCGTGGTGGGCGAAGTCATGGGAAAGCTGCACCCGCACGGTGATACCGCCATCTATGACGCCATGGTGCGCATGGCACAAGACTTCTCGCTGCGCCTGCCCCTGATTGACGGGCACGGCAACTTCGGTTCGCTCGACGACGGCCCGGCAGCACCGCGTTACACGGAAGCCCGGCTCGCCGCGGCTGCGATGACGATGACCGAGAACCTCGACGAGGACGTGGTGGACTTCGTCCCCAATTACGACAACCAGCTGACCCAGCCGGACGTCCTGCCCTCGGCCTTCCCTAATTTGCTCGTCAACGGCACCACGGGCATTGCAGTCGGCATGGCCACCAACATGGCTCCCCACAACCTCGTGGAAGTCATCGCGGCTGCCCGGCACCTCATCGCCAATCCGGACGCCACGCTGGAAGACGTCATGCGCTTCGTGCCCGGCCCTGACCTGCCCACAGGCGGCAGGATCGTTGGTCTGGACGGCATCCGTGATGCCTATGCCACGGGACGCGGTTCGTTCAAGACCCGCGCCAAGGTGGAGATCGAGCAGCTAACCGCGCGCCGCACCGGCCTGGTGGTGACCGAACTCCCCTACATGGTGGGTCCGGAGAAGGTCATCGAGAAGATCAAGGATGCCGTCAACGCCAAAAAGCTGACAGGCATCAGCGATGTCATGGACCTCACTGACCGCAAGCACGGACTACGGCTCGTGATCGAGATCAAGAACGGCTTCAACCCCAACGCCGTGCTGCAGCAGCTCTACCGCTTCACCCCGATGGAAGACTCCTTCGGCATCAACAATGTGACCCTGGTGGATGGGCAGCCGCAGACTTTGGGCTTGCTCCAGCTCCTGCAGGTCTACGTCGGCCACCGCATATCGGTCGTACGCCGTCGCACGGCCTTCCGCCTGGGAAAGAAGAAGGACCGCCTCCACCTGGTGGAGGGCCTGTTGATAGCGATTGTGGACATCGACGAGGTCATCCAGATCATCCGCTCCTCGGACGAGGCATCAGCAGCCCGCGAACGGCTGATGTCCATCTACGACCTGTCCGAGATCCAGGCCAACTACATCCTTGAACTCCGCCTGCGCCAGCTGACCAAGTACTCGCGCATCGAACTCGAGAAGGAGCAGGACGAACTGCGCCGGGAGATCGCCGAACTCGAGTCGATCCTGGCGTCCGACGCGCTCCTGCGCGGGCTGGTGTCCGGAGAATTGGCCGAAGTGGCCGAGAAGTACGGCACCCCGCGTCGCACCGTACTCCTCGAGTCCGAGGCCGTCTCCCCCACCGTCGCCGCGTCGCTCGCAGCAGCAGTCCCGGCAGGCAAGGGCAAGGCCGCCGCACTCCCGCTTGAGATCCCCGATGACCCCTGCTGGGCACTCCTCAGCGCCTCCGGCCAGATCGCGCGGACCTCCAACCAGGAGCCCCTCGCCGAATCCGGCCCGCGGAGCAAGCATGATGTCTACCGCTCCGTGGTCAAGACCACCGCGCGCGGGGAGATCGCCGCGGTCACCTCACAGGGCCGCATGCTGCGGGTACAGGTCATGGACATGCCGGCGCTGCCGCCCATGTCCGGCCTGCCAAATCTTGCCGGGGGCGTCGCCGCAAAAGACTTCATCACCCTGCTCAAGGGTGAATCGCTGGTTGCGTTCGTGCCGCTGGATGCCGTGTTGGCCATCGGAACGGTCCAGGGCGTGGTCAAGCGCGTCCAACCTGACTACCCGTTGAACCGCGAGGACTGGGAAATCATTGCCCTCAAGGACAAGGACACCGTGGTGGGCGTGGAACCCGCCCCTGACGACGACGTCGACCTCGTCTTCGTGACCCGGCTTGCGCAGCTCCTGCGTTTCAGCGCCTCTGCCGTTCGGCCGCAGGGCCGTACCGCGGGCGGCATGGCGGGCATCAAGCTTGGGGACGGAGACGAAGTCATCCACTTCGGCACGGTGCTCACCAACGACCCTGCCGCCGTCGTCGTGACGATCGCGGGCAGCAACGGCGCGCTGCCGGGAACTGCTCCGGGCACGGCGAAGATCACCCCGTTCGAGGAGTACCCGGCCAAGGGCCGGGCGACGGGAGGTGTCCGGGCCCACCGTTTCCTCAAGGGTGAAGACACGCTGCTGCTCGGGTGGGCAGGTCACGGTCCGGCGAAGGCATCATCCAGCGCCGGCGTTGCCCGTGCACTGCCACAAGAGCACGGCCGCCGTGACGGCTCCGGCGTTCCCCTCTCCCAGCCCGTGGATGCCATTGGTGCGAGCATGGCGTGGGAAGAAGGAAGCGCCGAGGAAAATTGACCGGAAGCCGCCGTTGACTGATTCTCAGATGCCCTGGCTACATCGTGGCGATACTGAGGATGTTTCCTTCCGAGTCGAGGAACCAGGCTCCCCTTTCGCCGTCCGGCAAGGTGGCTACGCCGTTTTCGGTCTTCAGGCCCGGGAAGTCGTACTCTTCGAAAACGACTCCGCGGGCCCTGAGATCGGCCATGTCCTGGTCCAGGTCGGTGCTTTGGAACCCCAGCTGCGTGTTCTTGGCGGTTCCGGCGTTGGGTGTCTCGTAGAGCAGGAAGGCGGTGCCGTTGGCGCACTTGTACATCAGGTTGTCTGCGGCCTCAGGGTTGTCCGGTTCGAGACCGAGTTTGTCGCGGTAGAAGTCGCGGGCGCGGGCGAGATCGCTGGCAGGGAGCACGCCGGCGACGTTTAGATCCTTTAGCATGGCAATTTCACTTTCCAGGCTTCCCCAGCTCATAACCTTACTCCTGATCGGGCCGATCAGACCGGGGATGGGCCTCTCGCCGGTAGTGTGACCGGATCAGGAATCCGGGCCCTAGACTACTGCCATGCCGATCATTCCCGATGACAAGGACTGGACCTGGGTCCTGTCCACGCCCTGTCCCGAATGCGGCTTCGACGCCGCCACTGTGACCCCGTCCACCGTCCCGGGGACAGTCCTGAACATGCTGCCGCGTTGGCGGTCCGTTCTGCGCCGGGAAGACGCCTCCACCCGTCCTGACGAGCACACGTGGTCGCCGTTGGAGTATGCCTGCCACGTGCGGGATGTCTTCAGCCTTTTCGACCAGCGCCTGAACCTGATGCTGCGGGAGGACGACGCCCACTTCGCCAATTGGGACCAGGACAAGGCCGCGATCGACGGCGACTACGCCAATGCGGATCCTGCGGAAGTGGCTGCGCAGCTGGCCGCCGAGGGCACACAAATTGCCAACTCCTTCGCCGCTGTCCACGAAGATGAGTGGCCCCGCACGGGGGTCCGCAGCAACGGATCCACGTTCACTGTGCTGACGTTTGCCCAGTACTTCCTGCACGACGTCGTCCATCACCTGCACGACGTGGACGGCTAGGCGCTCCGATGTCGTGGAAAGACACACGGGCTAGCCGCCTCTTCAATATTGACCTCCCCATCGTCCTCGGTCCGTTCGGTGGCTTGTCATCGGTGGAACTGTCGGCCACAGTCAGCGAGGCCGGTGGGCTCGGTTCGTACGGCCTCTATGGATACGATGCGGAGCGGATTGCCACCACGGCCCGCGAACTCAGGGAAGCCACAAGGAAGGCTTTCGCACTGAATCTTTGGCTCCCCATCGAGGGCGAAGAGCCGCCAACCCCGGATGCCCGGCAGTTCGCCGCCTACGTGGACATCCTCCGGCCGTATTTCGAGCTAGTGGGCGTGGAACCACCTACGCAACCGGACACCTACCTGCCCGATCTGCAGGAACAGATCCAGGCGGCCCTCGATGCCCAACCAGCCGTACTTAGCTTCGTGTTCGGTGTTCCGTCCGGGGCTGTCATCGAGCAGGCCCACCGGAACGGAATCGTGGTGGTGGGGACTGCGACCACGGTTGACGAAGCCGTGGCCTTGGATACCGGCGGCGTTGACGCCATCGTTGCCACGGGGATGGAGGCCGGCGGACACCGGGTTTCCTTCCTGCGCGCCCCGGAGGACTCGCTCGTCGGGACCATGGCCCTGGTGCCCCAGGTGGTGGATGCCGTCACGGTTCCGGTCATCGCCGCAGGCGGTATCTCTGATGGCCGTGGAGTCGCTGCCGCCTTGGCGCTTGGCGCGGACGGGGTCCAGATCGGTTCGGCCTTCCTGGCCACGCGGCAATCAGCCATCAGTCCGGCGCACCTGGCCGCCATGCGCGGACCCGACGCCGCCCACACCGTCCTGACGCGGGCCCTCAGCGGCCGCTTGGCACGCGGAATTCCCAACCGGATCATCGCGGAACTCGCGGATCCTTCTGCGCATGCCCCGTTCCCGATCCATAACTGGCTGACCGGCAAGTTCCGGCCCGCCGCGGCTGCACAGGGAATCCCGGGCCTGATGTCCCTGTGGGCCGGCCAATCGACGCCGCTCATCCGGGAGGACGACGCAAGGAAGCTCGTGGACAATATCGTCGAGTCGGTGGACTCGATCTTCGGACGGCTTCTGGGCTAGTTTCCAGGCACGAGCACCGGGAGCGCCGGAATCGCCGACGGCGAGCCCAGATCCAGCCGGGAGTCTCCCTCGGCGATGTCGGCCCGGTTGTGGGTCACCAGGACCACGGTGACGTCCTTCAGCCCGAACCGCAGCTCCGCCATCATGAGGCGTCCGGCCTCGGCGTCGAGATGGGCGGTCGGCTCGTCGAGGAGCAGGACTTCTGCGCTGGTGAGGAGCGTGCGGGCCATGGCGAGCCGTTGGCGTTCACCGCCGCTCAGGAACGAACCCGAGGGGCCTATGCGGCTGTCAAGGCCCCCGGGAAGCCCGGACACCACTCGGGAAAGCCCGACGGCGTCCAGGGCCTTATCCATGTCCGCTTCGGAGGGCTTGCGGTTTGCCGGGCGGGCGAGCAGCAGATTGCCGCGGATAGTGGAGTCGAAGAGGTGGGCTTCCTGGGGGCACCAAGCAGCCTTCCCGCTGACGTAGGCCCTTCCGGATGACGCGGGCAGGAAGCCAAGCAGGACGGAGAGCAGCGTGGATTTCCCCGAGCCGGAGGGTCCCGTGACCGCGAGCCAATGCCCGGGGGCAGCTTCGGCGCCGAGCCGGCTGAACACGGGCGGGCCGCCTGGCCATGACGCTTCGAGGTCATCCAGCTGCAGTCCCGCAGAGCCGTCGGGTCGCTCCGGCAACGTCTGCACACCGCCGTCGGCTTCCGGCGTATCGAAGGCTCCGGACTGCGCGATCCGCCGCAGCACTGCGGCCAACGCCGGACCCTGCCGCACGGCAGACACCGCCGCCCCGTAGGGCTCCGCGAGGGCCAGCTGAACAAGGACGACGACGGCCAGCACGGCCGGCGCGACAGTTCCGGATTGCACCGACGGTGCCGCGAGAATGCCCGCAGCCAAGGCTCCGAGGGTGCAGGCCAGCACCGTCAATCCCTGGCCTATGCCGTCAGCCCAGGCCGAACGCTGTGCGGCGGCGGTGGCCGCGTTGTCCCTCCGGGTCAAGGACGAAAGGATTGTGCCGGCCACGCCGTTGGCGCTAAGCTCCGCGCGGGCGTCGAGGGCTGCGGCAACGTCGCGCAGCACGAGTGAGCGCAGTTGCTGCTCCGAACGGGCCGCGTTGCGGTCCGCCGCCAAGGCAAGAAGAGGAGCCAGCACAAGGCCAACCACGGCGCTGCCGAGAACCGCCGGCACGGTGGCGGGAACCAGGAGGGCCGAGGCGACCACCGCCGACACTGCGACGGCAAGGGCGGAGAGGGGTGGAAGGACGACGCGCGGCAGCACGTCGCGCAGCGTATCGACGTCGTCCACCACCGCTCCGAGCACATTGCCGCCCTGCAGGAGGCGGCGCAAGGACAGTGCCCGGGCGCTAAGCGCCGCCCAGAGCGCGCCCCGGAGCCTTGTCATCGCGGCGAACACGGTGTCGTGGACAACGAGCCGCTCGGAGTAACGCAGCACCGCCCGGCCAATGCCGAAGAACCGGACGCCCACGATGGCTCCGAGCAAGTACAGGATGGGCGGTTGTTCGCTGGCACGGATGATCAGCCAGCCGGACAGCCCGGACAACGCCACGGCAAACAAGGCGGCGAGCGCCGCGAGCAGGACGGCACCGGCGAACTTGTAACGGACGGGCGCCAGGATGCGCGCGAGGGCCTTGAGCGTGGAGATTGCCGTGGGGGCTCCGTCCGGTTTGGCTCCGGGGTTCACGTCCCGCTGGACCGGAGCGGGCGCTGATGCACTGGATTCCAGGCCCACGGGACCGGCTTGCTCCTGCGCTGTCCCGCTGGTGAACTCCCCGACGTCGACCTTCACGACGTTGTCCGCCAGTTTCCGGGTCGCGGCGTCGTGGGCCACCAGGATGACAGTCGCCGCACCACGCAGCCCCGCGATGGCCGAACGGATCGCGTCCGCGGACGCGACGTCAAGGTGGGCGGTGGGTTCGTCAAGCAGCAGGACCGTGGCTCCCGCGTTGAGCCGCGCCAAGCCGCGCGCCACAGCCACACGCCGCAGTTCTCCAGGGCTCAACTCGGCAGGATGTTTGGACGCGAGGTGCTCCGCGGCAGACTGCTCCAGGCAACGCATGGCCCTCGCAATGTCCCCGTCCGGCGTGGTCCCGGGGTCCATCGACGCAAGGTCCATGGACGCAACGTCCTGGTTCCCACCGGTCAGGTAAAGGACGACCTCGTCCAGCACCGTACCGGCGACCATGACGGGATGCTGCGGCACCCAGGCCACCGCGCCGGCACCCAGTCCGCTAATCGAACCTTCAACGGTTGCCAGCGGCCCGTCGCCGATCGTACCGGCCAGGACACCCAGGATGGTGCTCTTGCCCGAACCGCTGCGGCCGTCAAGGGCGGTGATCTGTCCGGCTGGTGCCTTGAAGTCGATTGGCCCGACGGCGGCAACCACCCTTCCGGTGTACCTCACCGTCAGTCCGGTGACCGCGACGCCGCCGGAAACTTCGGTGCCGGAAGATCCATTCAGCGGACGGCCCTCCGGCGACTCCAGCACGGCGTTGGCTGCGGCCAAAGCCTCACGCCCGTCGTCGCTGGCGTGGTGGGCTGTGCCCAGCTCGCGCAGGGGAAGATAGCAATCGGGCGCGAGGATGAGGGCCAGCAGGCCTGCCTCCAGGCCCATGTCGCCCGCCACGAGTCGCACTCCGATGAAGACGGCGACGACGGCGACGGAGATGGTGGCTATCAGCTCCAGGGCGAGGGCAGACATGAAAGCAGTCCGCAGTGTTCCCATGGTGCGCGAGCGGTATTCCTCGGAGAGGTCCTCGAGGGCTGCGCGCTGTTCGCCCGCGCGGCCCAGTCCCACCAGCACGGGAAGTCCCTTGGCCAACTCCAGGATGTGTCCCGAGAGCCTCCGCAGCGTGGATTGGGCTTCGTGGACCCTGTCCTCCGTGTGGCGGCCGATCAGCACCATGAACAGCGGGACCAGCGGCAGGGTCAGCACCACAACCACGGCGCTGACCCAATCCGCGAAGAGGATCCGCGCGCCGAGGAGCAGAGGCAACGCTGCACAATTGACCACGGCGGGCAGGAACTGGGTGTAGTAGTTGTCCAGTGCGTCAAGTCCGCGGGTCGCGAGCACGGCGAGCCCGCCGTCGTTCACGTCGCCGACCCGTCCCGCGGCCCCGGCGCCGAGGGCGCGCCCCAGCAGCCTGGACCTCAGCTCTTCCTTGACCCCAAGGGCCGCCCGGCGCGCCGCGACTCCTTGTCCCCAGACCGTCAGCGACCGCAGGACCGCGCCGGCGGCACCCCAGACGAGTCCTTCGCGCCACCCCATGCCGCCCGCTGCAAGTCCCGATAACATTCCCGCGATGGCCTGTGCAATCAGGACCAGGGACAAAGCCTTGAGCGAGGACAACAGGCCAAGGAGGTACAAAGCGGATCGGGTGGCAGGTCCGGCGGGCAGCTGGGGCTTCATCCGTTACTCGCCGGCGTCGCGGGGTGCGCGTTTTGCAGCTGGTCCGCCCGGTGCCGACTGGCCGACCAGGACCTTTGCGGCGATGGCCGGCAGGAACCCGTGTGCGGCGGGAATATGTGCTGCGCTCACGCGGCGGCGGAACACCCAGTAGGTCCACGCCTGGTAGGCGATGACCAGGGGCAAGCCGACGGCAGCCACGATGCTCATGAGCCCCAGGGTGTAGGCGGACGACGATGCGTTGGAAATGGTGAGGTTGAAGGCGGGGTTCAAGGTGGAGGGAATGACCACGGGGAACGCCGCACCGAAGATGGAAGCGGTGGCGCACACGAGGAACGCACCCAGGGCTCCGAAGGCCTTGCCCTCAGCTCCCTTGCGGGCGAGGACCCAGGCTCCCGCGGCAGCCAGGACTCCGAGGATCACGAGGATCCACGTCAACGGCTTGCCGCTGAGCAGCTGCAGGGACACCATCCATGCCAGCAGCGGCAGCAAGGCGAGCGGGGCGAGCCGCACAAACCAGCGGCGCGCGCGGTGGCGCACTTCGCCGTCGGTCTTCAGGGCCAGGAACGCGAGGGCGTGCACCAGGGCGAACGCGACCACGGCGAATCCGCCCAGCACGGCGTATCCGCTGAACCAGGCAAAAGGGCCGCCCTGGCGGTCGCCATTCGAGTCAATCGGCAGCCCGGTGGTGGTCAACGCCAGCGCGGCGCCGATGCCGAACGCGGCCGTGAACGAGCCCAAGGCTATGGCCCAGTCCCAGACGGTCCTCCAGCCGGCGCTGTCCACTTTGCCCCGGTACTCGAAGGCCACAGCCCGGAAGATCAGGGCCACAAGGACAATGAGCAGCGGCAGGTAGAGCGCCGAAAACAGCGAGGCGTACCACAGCGGGAAGGCGGCGAAGGTGGCACCGGCCGCGGTCAGCAGCCACACTTCGTTCCCGTCCCACACCGGGCCGACGGTGTTCAGCAGTACCCGGCGGTCGGTGTTGTTCCGGGCGAAGAGCTTCATGAGCATTCCGACGCCGAGGTCGAAGCCCTCCAGGAAGAGGTAACCCGTCCACAGCACGGCGATGGCCACGAACCAGACGGTAGGCAACAGTTCCATTCGAAAGATCCCTTTGCTTCCTAGTAGGCAAATGCCAGGACGTCGTCGCTGTCACCGGGCTGGCCCGGGGCACCCGGCGTCCCGCCGTCGTCGTCCTTCTTTTGTTTCTTCTCGCCGTGGCGGGCTTCGGCGAGCTCAGGCATCGCGGACACCACGCCACCCCGGGCGTATTTGACCAGGAGCCGGACTTCGACCACCAGCAGGACCGCGTAGATGGAGGCCAACACGACGAGCGAGGTGATGAGCTCGGCGGCGGAGACGCCTGGTGAGACGGCCGCGGCCGTGAACATGAACACTTGGTCGACGCCGCTGGCGTCCGGATTGGGCGCGACGACGAACGGCTGCCGGCCCATTTCGGTGAAGATCCAGCCGGCGGCGTTGGCGCCGAAGGGGGCGAGGATGCCGAAGACGGCGAGGCGCATGATCCAGCGGGCTTGCGGGACGGTGCCCTTGCGCGTGACCCACAAGGCCAGCAATGCGGCAAAGGCAGCGATCCCGCCGAAGCCGATCATCATGCGGAAGCCCCAGTAGGTGACTTCCATGACCGGTACGTACTGGATTTCCTGGCCCGCCCGGTCGCCGTACAGGGGATTGTTCGGCAGGTGGGTGCCGTACTTGGCCTTGTATTCGTCTAGGAGGCTGTTGACGCCCTTCACTTCCGTGTTGAAATCGCCCTTGGCCAGGAAGGAGAGGATGCCGGGGACCTCGATCACGGCCACGATGTCGTTGCAGCTCTTGGACCCGAGGTTGCCGACGCTCAGCACGGAGAATCCGGTGCCGTCGTGGCAGGCGGCCTCGGCCGCGGCCATCTTCATGGGCTGTTGTTCGAACATCAGCTTGCCTTGCAAATCGCCTGTGAAGGCTGTGCCTGCGAAGGAGATCATGGCGACGACGGCGCCGATCCGCAGGGAGTTGATCCAGACTTTGTAATCGGCTTTGTCCCGTCCGGGGATGTCGGCTTCGCCCGCGATGGCCCGGCCGTCGGCTCCGATGGTGTCAATGCCATCGTGGCGGCGGCGCCAGAGGTGGTACCAGGCGATGCCCAGAAGGAAGGCACCGGCGACGGCCAGCGCCCCGAAGAGCGTGTGGGGTACCGCCACCATGGCCGTGTTGTTGGTGAAGACTGCCCAGGCGTCGGTCATGACGGGACGCCCGTTGACCATCGTGACGCCGACGGGGTGCTGCATCCAGGAGTTGGCCACGATGATGAAGTAGGCCGAGAAGACCGAGCCGATCACAGCGATCCAGAGGCAAGCGAGGTGGACGCCGCGCTTGAGTTGTTTCCAGCCGAAGATCCAGAGTCCCAGGAAGGTCGATTCCACGAAGAACGCGAGAAGCGCTTCCAGGGCCAGGGGCGCACCGAACACGTCGCCGACGAATCGGCTGTATTCGCTCCAGGCCATGCCGAATTGGAATTCCTGCACGATGCCCGTGGCTACACCCATGATGAAGTTGATGAGGAAGAGCTTGCCCCAGAACTTGGTCATCCGCAGGTATTCAACCTTGCCCGTGCGGTACCAAAGGGTCTGGATGACGGCCACCACAAGCCCCAGCCCGATCGTCAGGGGCACCATCATGAAGTGGTAGACCGTGGTGATTCCAAATTGCCAGCGTGCGATTTCCAAGGCGTCCATGGCTGTCCTTATTGTCCCGACGCGCGCTTGCGGCGTCCTTTTTCTACGTTACGTAGAACTGACTTCTTCTACACAGTGTAGAACAAACCCCTGCGATCTGCTCACCACTCTTCCAGCGGCGTCACAGTGCCGCAAGGACACGCCGCGCCGCATGTTCTACCTCACGTAGAATCGCCGCCTGAAAAGCGGTAGATTGATGGTGGAATGTTGGATCATCGCACTTCCCCCGGTCCACGCAAACCGGCAAGGGAAGTGCGGAAAGTAGGGATGCGTTGATGGCAAGTCTTGGCGAACTGGAACGGGCGGTCATGGATCTCCTTTGGGCGGGCCAGGAGGCTGCGACAGCCAACAAACTTCGTGATCTGCTGGCGCAGGATTCCGCCGCCACGGATGGCATTGCAGGACACCAGGGCAAGGACCTCGCAGTCACCACAGTGCTGACGGTCTTGTCCCGCCTCGAGAAGAAGGGCCTCGTGGAGCGCGAACGCGGCACCCGCCCGCACCGCTACCAGGCTGTTTCGAGCCGCGCGGACCACACGGCGGACCTCATGCATGAGGCATTGGGTTCCGCCCCGGACCGCGAAGCCGTGCTGGCGCGGTTCATCGGTTCCGTGAGCGAGAGTGAAGCCGCCACGCTGCGCAAGCTGCTCGGCAAAAACTAACCACCCATGTTCTGGACCTCATATTTTCTGGCGGTCCTTGCTTTGGTGCTGGCCTGGCCGGTTCCTGTCCTCCTTTCGCGCGCCGAGTGGCCTTCACGCGCGCCCTTCATGGCCATGGTCCTCTGGCAAGCCATCGCACTCGCCGGTGGCCTCTCCATGATCGGGGCCATGCTCGTCTACGGGCTTGAGCCCATCGGCGACAACCTCATTGCAGGTGTGCGCTCCTTGGCCGGCATGGTGCTTCACAACGAGCCCACCACAGCACTGGGCTTCTGGCACTTGTTCGCTTTGTCCGCCGCGGCGCTGCTGAGCGCCCATCTCGTGTTCACCCTGCTGCTCACCTACGTCAAGATCGAACGGCAGCGGCGCAGGCACCGCGAACTCCTCGCACTTCTCGCCTCACCGTCCGACGGCGGCCCCGGGACCGTGGTCATCAACCATGACTCCCCCGTTGCGTACTGTTTGCCGGGCGGCGCAAGGTCGGTGACCGTCCTCTCCGACGGTCTGATGGCCGCCCTGGAACCTGCCGAGCTGAGGGCCGTCCTCATCCACGAAAATGCCCACCTTTCGCAACGCCACGACCTTCTTTTGTGGGCCTTCGCGGCGTGGCGCCAGGCGCTGCCCTGGTTCCCCACCACGCGGCTCGCCCAGGTTGCGGTCAACTCCCTGATCGAAATGCTCGCCGACGATGTGGCACTGCGCACCGAGAGCAAAGGAACGCTCATCAAAGCGATCGCGATCGTGGCGAGCGGCTCCGCCGGTCCCGTGGAGCAATTCGCGCCTCCAGGAAAAGGCGGACAGGACGCTTCACCCGAAGGCAGCTCGCTGAGCGGCACCGGCGGCGCCGATTCACCGCGTACGACGGCGTCGCGCGTCAGCCGGCTGCTCTCACCTAAGCCGCCGCTTCCGGCAGCCCAGCGCACTTTGGTGCTTGCGGCGTCGGCCATGTTGCTCGCGGTGCCGACAGGCCTGCTGATCGTGCCGGGTTTGCTGGGCTGAGCTGGGTTGGGCTCAGCCTCGACAGGCCCCGGACCCGGGAACAACAGATCAGGCGTCGATGCGTTCCCGGTCCAGGTCCGCAGCGCCGGCGATAATGAAGTCCTTGCGCGGGGCGACGTCCGATCCCATCAGCAGGTCAAACGTGTCTTCCGCCATCTTCGCGTTCTCGATGCCCACCTTGCGGAGGGTTCGGTGGCGCGGATCCATGGTGGTCTCGGCGAGCTGCTCTGCGTCCATTTCACCGAGGCCCTTGTAGCGCTGGATCGGTTCCTTGTAGCGCTTGCCTTCCTTGGCGAGCCTGGCCAGCAGGACGTGCAGTTCGGCCTCGGAGTAGGTGTAGATCATCTCGTTGGCTTTCTGGCCCGCGTTGATGACTTCCACCCGGTGCAGCGGCGGTACTGCCGCGTATACCCGGCCCTCGTCGATCATCGGACGCATGTAGCGGAAGAACAACGTGAGCAGCAGCGTACGGATGTGCGCGCCGTCGACGTCCGCGTCGGTCATCAGGATCACCTTGCCGTACCGGGCGGCGTCGATGTCGAAGCTCCGGCCCGAACCGGCACCCACTACCTGGATGAGGGCGGCGCACTCCGCGTTGGAGAGCATGTCCCCTACCGATGCCTTCTGCACGTTGAGGATCTTGCCACGGATCGGCAACAGCGCTTGGAAGTCCGAGGACCGCGCCAGCTTGGCGGTGCCAAGGGCGGAGTCACCTTCCACGATGAACAGCTCGGAACGTCCGACGTCGTCCGTCCGGCAATCTGCCAGCTTGGTGGGCATCGACGACGTTTCCAGCGCATTCTTCCTGCGCTGCGTTTCCTTGTGGACGCGGGCCGAGATGCGGGACTTCATTTCGCTGACGATCTTCTCGAGCAGCAGGGCGGACTGGGCCTTGTCGTTGCGGTTCGCCGAGTTCAGGCGCGCTGTGATCTCGTCCTCGACAACCTTGGCAACAATCGCCTTGACGGCCGAAGTGCCCAGGATTTCCTTGGTCTGGCCCTCGAATTGCGGCTCTGCCAAGCGGACCGTCAGCACTGCCGTGAGGCCGGCCAGGATGTCGTCCTTCTCAATCTTGTCGTTGCCCGCTTTGAGCCTGCGCGCGTTCGTTTCGACGGCCTTGCGGAAGGTCTTCAGGAGCGCCTGCTCGAAGCCTGCCTGGTGCGTGCCGCCCTTGGGCGTGGCGATGATGTTGACGAAGCTCCGCATGGTGGTTTCGTAGCCGATTCCCCAGCGCAGCGCGATGTCCACTTCACAGTCCCGCTCCACTTCCGCGATTTTGCTGTGCCCGTTTTCGTCAAGGACCGGAACGGTTTCCTTGAACTTGCCCGCACCATGGAGCCGCCAAATATCAGTGACGCCCGAATCCGCGGCGAGGAAGTCGACGAATTCGGAAATGCCGCCGTCGTGATGGAAAACCTCTTGGTGCGGCCCGTTTTCGCCGGGGGTACCGGGAAGCCGGCGCTCATCGCGCACCGTGAGCTTGAGGCCCGGAACCAGGAATGACGTTTGGCGGGCGCGCGACGCAAGATCCTCGAGGGAGAACTTCGCGTCCGGAGTGAAGATCTGCCGGTCTGCCCAGTAGCGGATGCGGGTACCGGTCACACCCCGCTTGGCCTTGCCGACGACGTCGAGCACCGAGTTCTCGACAAACGGTTCGAAGACCGACGTCGGGCTGGGCTTCGAACCGATGTCCTTGAATCGGCCGGGCTCGCCCCGGCGGAAGGACATTTGGTACGTCTTGCCACCGCGGTCCACCTGCACGTCAAGGCGGGCAGAGAGCGCGTTCACTACGGACGCGCCAACGCCGTGCAAACCGCCGGACGCCGTGTAGGAGCCGCCACCGAACTTTCCGCCAGCGTGCAGTTTGGTGAAGACGACTTCGACGCCGGTGAGCCCCGTCTTGGGTTCCAGGTCCACCGGGATGCCGCGGCCGTCGTCGTGGATTTCCACCGAATTGTCCGCGTGCAGGATGATCTGGATGTCATGCCCGAAGCCCGCCAGGGCTTCGTCCACGGAGTTGTCGATGATCTCCCACAGGCAGTGCATGAGGCCGCGCGAGTCGGTGGAGCCGATGTACATGCCCGGACGTTTGCGGACCGCCTCCAGGCCTTCCAAAACTGAAAGGTGCCGGGCGTTGTATTCAGAACTCGGTGCCACGGGCGGGGCGCTCCTTCGGGGGTGTAACAGAGGCAAAAAACACTCCTCCTAGGCTAGCTGGCCCGGAGCCCGGACGAGAGCTGCCACTCCCAATCGTGCTGGACGCCACTTCCCGGTGTTACGCACATGTGATACGCGGACAGCGAACGTGACCCATCCTTGCCATGGTTTTGCTTCGAATGCTGGTTATATGGATACACAGAACTACTAAGGAGGCCGAACATGACAACAGCAGTTGCAGACCGCACACTCAATGCACTCGACCGGTGCGACCGTTGCGGGGCCCAGGCATATGTCCGCGTTGTACTCGAGTCCTCCGGCGGTGAGCTGCTCTTCTGCGGCCACCACGCACGTGCAGTAGAGGCCACGCTGCGGCCGATGACTTCGGACTGGCATGACGAGACCGGTCGCCTTCAGGAGAAGGAACCCGTCCTCGCCGACTAGCCTAAATGGCCGGCCCCAGCGGCGGCCCGGCTGACATAATTTCACAGAGACAACGGCCCCCTCCGAATGGAGGGGGCCGTTGCGTTAACTTCCCCGCCTGGCCCGGGCGACGTCGGCAGCAATCTCCTTGTGCCCTTGGGCATCAAGCCCGGCCACCACCCCGTCGATGTCCTTGTCGGGCCGGTTCTGGCTCAGTTTGGCCTTCGCCTCGATACGGGTGATGACCAGTTCGATGCCAACGATCGCACGCAACTGGCCGGAGACGTAGCGCTCCGGCGCGTCGTCCACGGACCACGGCCGCTCGGAATCGGCTTCGTTGAGGTTGGTCAGCTGCCTGACATGGTTCCCCAGCCACGCGGCATCCTCATGGACGGCAAGCTTGCCGTAAACGTGCGCGGTGGAGTAGTTCCACGTCGGGACGACACGCCCATGCTCTGCTTTCGATGCGTACAAGGAGGGCGAGATGTAGGCGTCCGCGCCCTGGATGATCACGAGTGATTCTCCGATCGCCGGCTCGGACCATTGGGAGTTGGTTCGGGCGAGGTGCCCGTGGAGCGCGCCGTATTCGCCGATCGAGGGATCGTAGATGAGCGGCAGGAAGGTCGCCAGCAGGCCCTGCGACGTCATGGTGACCAGATTGGCCGCACTTGGCCGTGTCAGGAGGTCGTGGAGTACGTCAGGACCGGCCTCGAAATGCGCTGGGATGTACATGGTTCTATTCTTCCTTTCATGGGAGGGCGATCTGTTCTGTTGGTCTTCAGCGATTCTGTTCCGGGCGCTGCGGATTGAGCCGGACCCGGACCGCGACGCCGGCGCAAAGGATGACGGCCAGCCCACCGACAATCGTGGTCCAGCCGAGGGATTCGCCCAGCAACAGCCCTGCCCAGCAAATGCTCAGTACGGGCTGGATGAGTTGTACCTGGCTGACTTTGGCCATGGGTCCAATGGCGAGACCCCGGTACCAGGCGAAGAAGCCGAAGAACATGCTGACGACTCCGAGGTAGGCAAAAGCAGCCCATTGGACCGGTGAGGCCGACGGCGGCTGCTGGGCCATGGAAAGCGCTGACAGTCCGGCCATCAACGGCAAGGCCAGGACGAGCGCCCACGATACGGTCTGCCATGCGCCGAGTTCGCGGGCGAGCAGGCCGCCTTCCGCGTAGCCGATTGCCGCAGCAATGACAGCTCCGAGGAGCAGCACATCCGCCCAGTCAAGTTGCCCGAACCCACCGGACTGCGCGAATGCGAATGCGATGGCCGCACCAGCGCCTACGGCGGTGACCAGCCAGAAGGCGACAGGCGGATGCTCGCGTCCGCGGAGCACCGCGGCAGTTGCCGTTGCCGCCGGCAACAAGGCGATGACGACGGCGCCGTGGCTGGCCGGCGCCGTCGTGAGCGCGAACGAGGTGAGTAAGGGGAACCCGACAACAATCCCGGCGGCGACCACGGCCAGGCGCGCCCATTGCCTGCCTCGAGGCAGCCGCTGCCTGGTGAGGGTGAGGGCGAATGCCGCGAGTATCGCCGCGACGACGGCACGGCCGGAGCCGATGAACAGGGGCGACAGGCCACCAACCGCCACCCGGGTGAAGGGAACAGTGAACGAGAACGCCGCTACTCCGAGGAGGCCCCACCATAGGCCGGTTGTCGAGCGGGACAGTATCACTGGCCGAATAATTGTAGTAGCGCTACTATTGTCTCTCATGAACAACGATAGCAGTTCCAGGATTGCGATGCGACTGCGGGAATGGATCGCCGGGGCCGCGCCGGGATCCCGGCTTCCGTCCACCCGGTCACTGGTTGCCCAGTACCAGGCCAGCCCTGTGACGGTTCAGAAAGCCTTGCAGACGCTCACTTCGCAGGGCCTGATCGAGAGCCGGCCCGGCGTCGGCACCTTCGTGCGGGCCGCCCGGACAGAACGCCCCTCGGATTACGGCTGGCAAACCGCGGCACTGCGTGCACCGCAGGCGCCTCCCCGTTCAGCCTCCACTACGATGCGCGACACCTCGAACGCCACTATCGCCTTCCATTCCGGATACCCGGACCGGGAACTCCTTCCGGAGCGGCTTGTGCGGGCCGCTCTCGCCCGCGTGGCCCGCGGCGACGCCGCTTTGTCCCGGCCTCCGGCGGCCGGCCTTCCCGAGTTGCAGTCCTGGTTCGCGCACGAACTCGGCTCCGCGACGCCGGCTGGACTCACCCCGCCAACGCCGAGCGACGTCATCGTGCTCCCGGGAAGCCAGGGCGGCCTCAGCTCCATCTTCACCGCATTGGTGGGCCACGGGCAGCCGCTGCTCATGGAATCTCCGAGCTACTGGGGAGCCATCCTGGCCGCGACACAAGCCGGAGTGCGCATCGTCCCGGTGCCCAGCGGAGCCGATGGACCTGATCCCGGAGAATTGGCCAGGGCCTTCGAGGAGACGGGCGCGCGGCTGTTCTATGCGCAACCAAACTATGCCAACCCCACTGGAGCGCAATGGTCCACCCGTCGGGGCGAAGAAGTCCTGGACGTCGTGCGGGAGTATGGCGCGTTCCTCGTCGAGGACGACTGGGCGCACGACTTCGGCATCACGTCAACGCCGCTACCCCTCGCAGCACGTGACGACTCCGGCCACGTGGTCTATCTGCGATCCCTCACGAAGAGCGTTTCACCCGCCATCCGCGTCGCCGCCGTCATCGCGCGCGGCCCCGCCCGCGAACGTATCCTCGCGGACCGCGCGGCCGAGTCAATGTATGTCAGCGGATTGCTGCAGGCTGCGGCCCTCGATGTCGTCACCCAGCCGGCCTGGCAGACGCATCTGCGCAGCCTCCGCCATCAGCTCCAGTCACGCCGCGACCTGCTGGTCTCAAGCCTGCGCGAGCACGCCCCCCAGGCCCATCTCAGCCTCATCCCCAAGGGAGGACTGAACCTTTGGGCGCGCCTGCCCGACGGGACGGACCTCGAAAAGTTGACACGCGACTGCGAGAGTGACGGGGTGATGATCGCGGTCGGCACGGAATGGTTCCCGGCCGAACCGGCGGGACAGTTCATCCGGCTCAACTACGCAGGACCCAACCCCTCCGCTTTCCCGGAAGGCACCCGCATCATTGGCCGGGCACTCGAACGGAACAGCCCCTAGATGCAAGAAGTGGACCCCCGGGAATCCGGGGGTCCACTTCTTGACGGGCCGTGCCGGTTAAGGCAGGGTGTCCGTTGCTTTAGTCAAGGTAGTCGCGCAGAACCTGCGACCGCGAGGGGTGGCGCAGCTTGGACATCGTCTTCGATTCGATCTGACGGATGCGTTCGCGGGTGACTCCATAGACCTTGCCGATTTCGTCTAAAGTCTTCGGCTGGCCATCGGTAAGGCCGAAACGCATCGCGACGACGCCTGCTTCACGCTCGGACAGGGTGTCGAGCACCGAGTGCAACTGCTCCTGGAGGAGTGTGAAGCTCACAGCGTCCGCCGGCACAACCGCTTCGGAGTCCTCGATGAGGTCACCGAATTCGGAATCGCCGTCTTCGCCAAGCGGCGTGTGCAGCGAGATGGGCTCGCGGCCGTACTTCTGGACTTCAACAACCTTCTCGGGAGTCATGTCCAGTTCGAGCGCCAGTTCCTCAGGCGTAGGTTCGCGTCCAAGGTCCTGAAGCATCTGGCGCTGGACACGTGCCAGCTTGTTGATGACTTCCACCATGTGCACCGGGATGCGGATGGTCCGGGCTTGGTCAGCCATGGCGCGGGTAATGGCCTGGCGGATCCACCAGGTGGCGTAGGTGGAGAACTTGAAGCCCTTGGTGTAGTCGAACTTCTCGACTGCACGGATCAGGCCCAGGTTGCCTTCCTGGATGAGGTCCAGGAACAGCATGCCGCGGCCGGTGTAGCGCTTGGCCAAAGAGACCACAAGTCGCAGGTTGGCCTCGAGGAGGTGGTTCTTGGCCCTCTTGCCGTCGTGGATGATGAACTCGAGCTCACGCTTGAGCTTCGGGTCCATGGAGCCGTCGTCGGCGTTGATCTTCTCTTCGGCGAACAGGCCGGCTTCAATGCGGAGTGCAAGGTCGACTTCCTGCTCAGCATTCAGCAAGGCAACCTTGCCGATCTGCTTCAGATAGTCCTTGACGGGGTCGGCCGTGGCGCCGGCTGACATGACCTGCTGGACAGGCGCATCGTCGTCGTCGGCATCCGAGTAGACAAAGCCGGAACCGGTCGTGGCAGGCTTCTTGCCCTCTTCGCCTTCCTCGACTTCCTCCGTGAGCTCTGCTTCGTCGGGAACGACGGCGTCAAAATCCTCGGCTTCTTCGGAGTCCTCGTCGGCGCCGGTGGACTTGTTGGCTGCTTCGGCAGCGGCCTTGGCGCCGGGCTTGGGCCCGCGCTTCTTGGGTGCCGGCTTCTCTGCACCTGCAGTCGAAGCATTGGCAGCACGCGTTGCCGCACGCTTCGCAGCTGTAGCCGCCTTCTTTTCTTCGGCGGACAGTTCGGCCAGGGCGGCGGGTTCCTTCTCGGCGGAAGACGGGGTCACAGAAAACCTTTCTAGCGGCGGTCTGTGGAATCACCATGGGGGCAACACCACTATGACCCTGTCAAGTCCGTGATCAACATCAAGTGCCATCGCCGACTGCAGAGTCTTTAGGTAAAACTCCCGACGGCGCCTTAATGTTCCCTAGAGTTCAGGGGACGTTTACGGCACTTGAAACACGGACCCAACCGGGTCTCGGCAACCATTGTCTCACGGTTTTGAGTTCCGGGGGTCGATATCCGCTACCGTGCAGACAATTACGTGCCGCACGGAATTCCCTCAATGACACACCCTCGGAGCCACCTCAGGGCCTGGGGGTCATGCGTCCGCCCCACCGAACTTCCGCCACGCGGACGACTTGCTTTTGGCCCAGCCGCAGAGCGTTCCGCGCGTCACCAGCTCGGCGAGTAGTTCGGCGAGCCGATAGCCCTGTTGTTCAGCGTCAGCCTGCGAAAGGAGTTCGTGGGCGAACGAACCGCTCCCCCGGCACCACTGAATCCACCCGCGGATCGTGAGCGTTGCGGCGCGCGCCTCCCCACCGCCGTGCCGGGAGAGCACCGCCAGAACTTGGTCCAGGCTCGTCAACCGCTTCCAGTCGGGATTCTCCGGGTAGAGGCCCAGGAGCACGTCTCCGTAGCGCATGACGCTGAGATCCGCGGCCTCAGTGGGCTTGCCGACCACTGGTGCCGTGCCCGCTGTTGGTGCCGCGGGACAGAGCCCGGGCGGAATGACCAAGGAATCCGCGTCATCGTCCTCAAGTTCAAATAAGCCGAAGGCTTCCGCACCTCCGCAGGCTACAGCTTTCCCGGCAGCAGCCAGGACCACTACGGCGTCGCGCCAGGCAGGCACCCTCAGGCTCGCCCGGAGGAACGCCGCAGCCTCGCCGTCGAATTCCTCCGGACGGCAGGAATCGAGGACCCCTGTCCACGCGTCCAGCATTTCTTCGAACGACTTCCTGCGCCGCCACCGCAGGAGCAACTCCCCTAGCATGGCGTCTTCCGCACGCATGAACTCCGGATCGAGGACAGGCTGGTCCGCGGGCTCCAACAACCCAGGCGATTCCCTGACGCTGCTCCCCCTGAACACCATTTCCGCGTTGAGCCGGCTATCCAGGATCTGGTCCACGGGACGCCCGGGAAGGGGACAGCACTCCAGGTCGGTGCAGAATGCGCTTCGCCAGTGATCGGAACCTATGAACCAGGCATCCCGCAATGCCAATCCACCGTGGGCCAGGACGGGTTCCAGGGCTTCCAGCAGCGGCAGGCCGTGTGCCAGGGCGTCGCCATCATCCCAACCGTTGTCGCTGAAGAATGCCAAAAGCACGCCATCGGCGTCATGGTCAGTTTCCAGGTACTCACCGATCCTCCGTGAGTACGCGGCAAGCACGCGTTCGGACCTCCCGGGCGGAAGGTCCACACGGAGTGTGGCGCCAAGTGTCTGCCCACGCAGCGTGATGGCAACGAGGCTCTCCTTCGGCCGGAGTCCCAAGGCGTGCGGAATGAAGCCGAGGATGTCCTCGGGACGGGAGATGGTCACCCGGTTGTCTGGTGTCATGAATCCAGCATTGGCATCAATCGCGGGCGAGGGCAGGCCTCAATTGCCGTATGTGGACAAAGGTGTCCGTCAGCGCCTGTGGAGGAACACCGTGAGAGCAGGCTACGGCGTGGAGCTCCGCTGCTTCGCTAGCCGTTCGCGGCGCAATTCCACGCGGCGTCGGCGCTGGTTTGCCAGCGACACGAGGAGTGGCGGGACGTGTACACCCTGGGCCGCCATTTGGCGGCGCACTTTGCGACGGGTCATGAGGATCAGGACCGTACCCACGAGCAGGAACAGGAACTGCACGCTCAATGCGATGCGGAAGGACGCCAGGCCGTACAGCTCCCCGCCCGAGAAACCGCTGGTGTGGAGGAGGTCGAGGATGAGCCCCACCAAGTAGATCGTCACGAGGGCTGCAACGAAGCCACCCACGTTGACGATGCCGGTGGCGGTGCCGATCCTGTGGGAAGGATTGAATGTCCGGGCAAAATCAAAACCGATCATGGACCCGGGGCCGCCGATGGCCAGGGCAACCACCAACAAGGCAAGCAACCATAGGGGCGCCCTGCTCGGCAACAGCAGCACCGCAGCCCACGCGAGCGCGGTGGCCGCCGTAATCAGGAGGACCATGGCCGAGCGCCGCATGGGGTGCCTGGCCACGAAGGTTCCAAACAACGGTCCCACGAGAATGCTGGTGACGACGAAGAGTCCCATCAAGGCGGACACGGTGGCCGGGTTCAGGCCCTGCGCCGATACCAGGAACGGGTAACCCCAGGACATGGCGAAGACGTTGCCGCTGAACTGGACCGTGAAGTGGCACCAGAGTCCCAGGCGCGTCCCGGGCTGCTTCCAGGCACGGGCCAGTGTCACGCCTGTGGCGCGTAGCCCTTGGGCGCTCTCCCGCGGCGGGTGACCCGGCGGAACGTCCCTGAGCAAGGCGAGAACAAGGACGACGGCGAGCGCCGACAACGAGCTCAACGCCAGGAAGGCCGTATTCCAACCCGCCGAATGAAGGACCAGCGCGAACGGCACCACACTGATGAGCTGGCCCAGCTGGCCCGACATTCCCGTCAGCTGGGTGACGAGCGGAACCCTTGCCGGCGCGAACCAGATCGGCACGAGGCGGATCACGGAGACGAAGGTCATGGCGTCACCGGCGCCGACGAGGACGCGGCCGAGCACGCCCGCCGGAACAGCGTCGGCATAAGCCAACTGGAGTTGGCCGAGGCCCATGAGCACGGCACCGCTGGCGATCATGGCGCGCGAGCCGAAGCGGTCAACCAGGAGCCCGACCGGTATCTGGAGGCCGGCGTAAACCAGCAGTTGAAGCACCGTGAAGAAGGAAATGGCCGCCGCGCTGGCATGGAACCGTTCGGTAGCCTCCAGTCCGGACACACCGAAGGATGTGCGCTGGGCGACCGCCACAAGGTAGGCAAGCACCCCAATCGTCCAAATGAGCCAGGCGCGGGGTGCGTTCACCGTTCCATTATGCCCGGGGCCGCATTAAAGCTGCTTTATGGGCGCGCATCTTTACGTGCGAGATACGCCTCAACCGCCGCGCCCAGGTCCTCGGCGTTGGGCAGTTCGTCATTCTCGTCGGCGAGCAGGGAACGGCGGACTGTTCCCTCGGCCTTGTCGTCGTAGCGGGACTCCAGCTTGGAAACCACCTGCTGGACGTCCTCGGATGCTTCCACCTGTTCGGCGATCTGCCTGCCCACTTCCCTGCCTGCCTCGCGAAGCCGGTCCGTCGGCAGCATCAGGGACGTGGCCGCACCGAGGTATTCGAGTCCTGCGACCGCTGCCGGCGGGTACTCGGCATCGGCGAGGTAGTGCGGGACGTGGATGACGTACCCGGCCACTTTCCGCCCGGCCTCGACCAGTCGCAACTCGAGGATGTGGCCGACGGCCGCAGGAACCTCGACAGTCGGCTTCCACGTCGAAATGCCCTCGATGAGTTCCGGGCGGTTACCGTGCACCGTGACACCAACCGGCCGGGTGTGCGGAACAGGCATGGGAATGGAGTGGATCCAGGTCACCAGGTTGACGTCCAGTTTTTCCACCATCCCGACGACGGCGCGCGCGAAACGCTCCCATTGGAGATCCGGTTCAAAACCGGCAAGCAGGAGGAACGGCTCGCCCAAGCCGTCATTGAGCTTGTAAAGCGCCAGTTGGGGGGCTTTGTAGTCCTCCAAATGGTCTTCGACAAAGCTGATGTGGGGACGGCGCGTGCGGTAGTCGATGAGCTGGTCGGCGTCGAACACAGCCACGGTTTCGACTTCGAGCGTATCCAGTAGTTCCCGGTTGATCTGCTGGACCACGTGACCGGCATCAGCGAATCCGGTGAAGCCCATCAGCATGTTGAGGCCCCTGATATCCGGGCTGTGGAAGAGCTCGATGTTGCTCGCATAGAGCGACTCAGGGTCAAGGAGTGAGCCGGAAATCCGTTCAAACACGGCATGTTCCTTTCGCAGTTTCAAATTCTTGGAGGAGCAGGCGGCTGCACGCCGCAACAGACGCCTCGGCGGCCGGCCACGCTCCATGTATTGGTACAACGCCCCGGACCGGCCGCGCATTCCTGTCGGCCAATGTGCCGCAACTCTCATTTAATTGCTTTCCCGCGCAACGGACAGACTACGATCGAGACGTGCCGCCGTGTGCGGACCCAAGCAACCACCGACGTTGTCACAAGCGGACAACCGAGGGGTACCAGGGCCGGGCGCCTAACATGCAGCCCGGCCAAGCCATGCAGAGAGAGATGAGGACAAATCCTCGTGGTGAAGACTACAGACATCACCCTTGGCACTATTGCCAAGGACCTGAAGAAGGCGCCAAGCGACGCACTCGTGATAGCCGTTGGTCAGGGGGAAGACGGGCCGGTACTGCTCGGGAACCCGCTGGGGGCGAAGGCCGCGGAAACCCTCGCCGCTTCATTGGGCCTCCTCGGCATCACGGGAGCACCCGATCAGGTACACCGTCTGCCGGGTCTTCCGGAGACCGGTTCGGGCGTCCTCGTCCTGGCAGGTGTCGGCAAGGTCGCCGGCGACGCGCTCCTCGCCGAGGAAACCCTGCGCCGGACTGCAGGATCCGCCGTCCGCCAACTGGCCGGTTTGTCCTCCGTGACACTGGCCCTCCCGACGGCGTCCCTCGCCGACGTCGCGGCCGTCGCCGAAGGCGCCGTGCTGGGTTCCTATTCCTATACAGAGCACCGCTCCAGCAAGGACGGCCTCAAGGATCCGGTCGGCAAGGTCCTGATCCACACGGCGTTTGACGGCAAGGACGTCCAACCCGCGCTCGACCGGGCACTTCTCGTGGGACGCGCGGTCAACGCCACCCGCACCCTCGTCAACCAGCCTCCGAGCCACCTGTACCCGGAGTCCTTTGCCGAAGCTGCCAAGGAACTCTCCAAGGGATTGCCGGTCAAGGTCACCGTGTGGGACGAGAAACGCCTCGAAAAGGACGGTTTCGGTGGAATCCTGGGCGTTGGCAAGGGTTCAACCCGCCAGCCGCGCCTCGTCAAGGTGGAGTACGCCCCGGCCAAGGCCACCAAGAAGATCGCGCTTGTCGGCAAGGGCATCACCTTTGACACGGGCGGCATTTCCATCAAGCCTGCCCTCGGCATGGGCGACATGAAGAGCGACATGGCGGGCGCCGCCGTCGTACTTAATACTGTCCTGGCCGTCGCGGGACTCGGGTTGCCCGTCAAGGTGACCGCGTGGCTCTGCATCGCCGAGAACATGCCCTCGGGCGCTGCACAGCGCCCGGCGGACGTCCTCACCGTGTACGGCGGCAAGACGGTCGAGGTCCTCAACACCGACGCCGAGGGACGCCTGGTCATGGCGGATGGAATCGTCGCGGCCAGCCTCGAGCAGCCGGACGCAATCATCGACGTCGCGACACTGACGGGCGCCCAGCTGATCGCCCTCGGCAACCGGACCGCTGGTGTCATGGGTTCCGACGCCGTCACGGGCGCCCTCAAGTCCGCGGCAGACCGCGCGGGCGAGCTCGTCTGGCCGATGCCGCTGCCGGAAGAACTGCGGGCCAGCCTCGACTCGCAAGTGGCGGACATCGCCAACATCGGCGAACGCCACGGTGGAATGATGACCGCGGCTGTGTTCCTGCGCGAGTTCGTCGGGAAGGACGCCGAGGGCAAGCAGATCCCCTGGGCACACGTCGATATCGCCGGCCCGTCCTTCAACAACGGCAGCCCCTACGGCTACACGCCCAAGCAAGGCACCGGCTGCACCGTTCGGACGCTGCTCGCCTACGTCGAAGATGTGCTGGCCACGGCCTAAACACGTCCCCAAGTGGGGCCGGTCCATGACCGGCCCCACGGCCTGACGTGAGTCTGGCCACAAGCGCCCCACAAATGCCTCGGCAGGGTGGAGCATGGATAAGTGGTTCGCTAAGGTGAACCACGGTAGTCACAAATGCAAGAGAACTTCGGTGCTGGCATAATCGCGGCAGTACAAGTTCCAAGACCAGATGACGCGTAGTCGCGTGTCATCGCTCACGCGAGGGAGCGTCCTAGTGGCCGATCAGGCAACTGCGCAAGAATTCGACATCCTGGTACTCGGTGGCGGCAGCGGCGGCTACGCCACGGCTCTGCGTGCCGTTCAGCTTGGTTTCACCGTTGGCCTCGTCGAGAAGGGAAAGCTCGGCGGCACCTGCCTGCACAACGGGTGTATCCCCACCAAGGCCCTGCTGCACTCGGCGGAACTGGCCGACCACGCACGCGATTCCGCCAAGTACGGCGTCAACGTCACGTTGGACAGCATCGACATCACGGCCGTGAATGCCTACAAGGACGGAATCGTCGCCGGTAAGTACAAGGGCCTGCAGGGACTCATCAAGTCCAAGGGCATCACGGTCATCGAAGGCGAAGGCAAGCTGCAGGGCACCGACACCGTCGTCGTGAACGGCGCAGCCTACAAGGGCAAGAATATCGTCCTGGCCACGGGTTCCTACTCCCGTTCCCTGCCCGGCCTGGAAATCGGCGGCCGCGTCATCACGTCCGATGAAGCGCTGACCATGGACTACATCCCCAAGAGCGTCATCGTCCTCGGCGGCGGCGTCATCGGCGTCGAATTCGCTTCCGTGTGGAAGTCCTTCGGCGTCGACGTCACGATCGTTGAAGGCCTCCCCTCCCTCGTTCCCAACGAAGACACTGCCATCGTCAAGAACCTTGAGCGCGCCTTCAAGAAGCGCGGCATCAAGTTCAGCACCGGCGTCTTCTTCCAGGGCGTCGAGCAGGACGACAACGGCGTGAAGGTCACCCTGGTTGACGGGCAGACCTTCGAGGCCGATCTCCTCCTGGTTGCCGTGGGCCGCGGCCCCGTCACTGCCAACCTTGGTTACGAAGAAGCAGGTATCACCCTCGACCGCGGCTTCGTCATCACCAACGAGCGCCTGCACACCGGCGTCGGCAACGTCTACGCCGTCGGCGACATCGTCCCCGGCGTGCAGTTGGCCCACCGCGGGTACCAGCAGGGCATCTTCGTCGCCGAAGAGATCGCGGGCCTGAACCCGGTGGTCGTCGAAGACGTGAACGTCCCGAAGGTCACCTTCTGCGAACCTGAAATCGCCACCGTTGGCTACACCGAAAAGGGCGCCAAGGAGAAGTTCGGCGAGGATCAGGTCCAGACCCAGGAATACAATCTGGCCGGCAACGGCAAGAGCTCCATCCTGGGCACGGGCGGCATCGTGAAAGTTGTCCGCCAGAAGGACGGCCCGGTGGTCGGTATCCACATGATCGGTTCCCGCATGGGCGAGCAGATCGGCGAAGCACAGCTCATCGTCAACTGGGAAGCACACCCGGAGGACGTGGCCCAGTTCATCCACGCACACCCGACGCAGAACGAGACCCTGGGCGAAGTCCACCTCGCGCTGGCAGGAAAGCCGCTCCACGGCTAAGTCTTTACGCAAGACACCCGGTCCTGGGGCCCCCCCCACCACGGGGGCGGGGGCCCCCCCCGCCCCCCCAAAACCCACCAAGAAAAAAAAAAGATATACGGGGCGACAAGTAATTGTTACGAGAAATTGAACCACC
>NZ_JBZAYA010000018.1:0-81004 GCF_058244265.1 Arthrobacter sp. SE2
CGGCCACCGCCCCTACCGAATCAAACAGACCAACCATGCCTAAATGCGAAGAGCCATATAAGGTCATGGAGCGAACCGCCAATGCTGCGCTAGGTGTTGTCGAGGACTACATCAACGGTGTTCCCTACGGTGAGGCGGCGCGGCGGTGTGGGTACTAGGACTTCTTATCGTCGTTCCACTTTGGTTGCTCCTCATGATGATCCACGACCATCCGCTAGAGTCGCTGGCCGTGGTAGTCGCTCTTGGGGCAGCAGGTCTGGTATTGCTCGGTCTGTACGATGTGCTGACTTCGATACCAAAACGGCCAAAGCGGCCAATGACTACGGGCCAAGCGCGGAGGCTCATACAAAAACTCTTTTGGAGGGCTGAATGGCAAACCCGTGAGACGGTCCTGAAAAGCGAGAGGGAACGAAAGCAACGGGAATACGAACAACGGTGGTTTGGGTGAAGTGGATCAAGGAACTCCGCACCGCGCTTATCACGGCCCTGGTCGTCTACCTCGGAATGATGTTTCTGATTCAGATCATTCAGCCGTTCATCCCGGTGATTCTGATCGGGATCGTCGTTATCACAATCGGGTGGTTCGTTTATAGTCGGGCCACCCGATTGTGATTGATGAGCTGGTAAGGGGCATCTAGGTTATTAAGGCGCTGCACTCTGGTAGACCAACTACCTCTCATTTCTGAGCTGCGATGCCTCCTAGCGTAGAGCTGGCTAGTTAAGTCAGATACTTTTACCCCATATCAGCCAATCAATTTAGCTTTATTATGCATTTATGGACATAACTTTTCAATTAGTCCAAATAGTCTTTATTCAATTAGCCGTTGCAGGATTCGGATTAGTGGGAGGTGTATTTCTCGTGAGACACATGGCCCAGCGCCAAGCTGACAGGATGCGCCGGACCTATGAGCTGTTCTTCCCGTCGACGATGGGCCACGAGCAGGTGCTCGGCTTCATCAGATCCTTGAGCGGCCTCCCCAAACCGAAGTTCATGCAGCCAATCTATGCCGTGAGCTTCGAGCGCTACGCCGACGAACAGGGTGAGCGCTACTTCCTCCATACGCCCGGCCGCATCGCCGCCCGACTGGACGAACTCTTCTACGAGCACATTGACGGAAGCATGGAGTTGATCGACGAAGCCGATGATCCTGTTGCTCGCACCAAATGGCTTGCCGGCACGGAGTTGGCGATGTCCACGGCCGGGCTGACGAAGCCACTGCGCATCCTCGACGCCCAGGGAACCTCGCGCAGCATGAACGCTCAGTTCAAGAGCATGCGGGCCGGTGAAGCGACGGTGCTGCAATGGCAGGTATTTCCGGACCGTCCTCAGGCCGCTGAAGGCGATCAAAAGACAAAGATGGCTGATCATACATTTCACGCGATTGCACGCCTTGGAGCGGTCGGTAGGCACTCAGAGGGCATGGTCCATGACCTCTCCTCAGTCTTCAAAGCGGTCGAAGGCGACCGGGCCAAGTTCTTGCGCCGGCTCGTGCCAAATGTGCCAGGTCGGATCAATGATCGCGCCTGCACGCTGGGCTTTCCGATCCTTCTGAACGCCACCGAGTTCTCGGCACTGTGTGGCTGGCCGCTCAACGGCACGGGCTCGCGGCGAGCAAAGCGCATCGCCCCAACGGTGGTGCACGACAGCCAGGGAATCGTCATCGGCACGAGTAACACTCCGAAGTTGCAGAATCGCCGCGTGGCGATACCCACCGCGGCGCTCACCGTGCACTCATGGTTGCTCGGCCCGTCCGGCACCGGCAAGAGCACGCTGCTGCACAACATGGCCGCGCAGATCATGGATCAGAACATGGGCCTGGTATTAATCGAGCCCAAATCAGACCTTTGCCGTGACGTTTTGAATTCCGTTCCGCTACATCGGATTCACGACCTTATCTGGCTAAACCCCCTAGACCTTGAGCGGCCAATAGGTCTTAACGTGTTGGCCGGCGACGACCCTGAAAGAGTTACTTCACATGTCATCGGCATGTTTAAGAACCTCTCGGGCGATACCTGGAGCGCGCAGCTCCAACGCGTTCTCCGCAATGGCGTGATGACAGCGGCACTCAACGGGCTCACCCTCTACGACGTGAAGCAGCTGCTGGTGAACAAGGAATACCGTTCCGCCCAGGTGCGTCGGCTCAATCGCAACGTCCACCCGGACATCATTCAGGAGTGGCGGTGGCTCGACGATAAGGCCGATCTCACCGTTGACTCGGCTGTGAACCGCCTGGATGCTTTCCTGGGCTCGCGGATGATCCGCAACATCGTTTCTCAGAAAGATGGTCTCGACTTCGATGAAATCGTCCGGCAGCGCAAGATCCTCCTCGTGCCGCTGAGCGAGGCCCACATGGGCCAGACCAACGCTTCAGCTCTTGGACAGCTGATCTTCGACCTGGTGTGGGACGCGACGCTGAGACGGCCCCCAGAGCACCGAGAGCCCAACATCATGATGGTCGACGAGTTCCAGATGTTCTGCGAAATGATGAACACCACCAAGGCCGATCCCTTTGCCCTGGCTCGCTCGTATGGGTTGGGCTTGATGGTGGCCAACCAATACGCCGACCAACTGCCCAAAGCTGTGCAGAGCACGTTGAGCAAGAACGCCCAGAGCCAGATCGTCTTCCGATTGGCGGCGGACGACGCCAAGGACATGGCCCAGACGTTCGCACCGCTCGCCAAAGAAGACCTGGCGAACCTGCCGCGCTACACCGTGGCAGCGAAGCTGATGAGCAGCACCGGCAACGCCCCGGTGGTGACGTTGAAGACGCCACCGCCACCGAAAGCAACTGGTGGTGCTCGGGAAGCTGTTGAGTATTCCAGGCAGAAATATGGCCGGCCAGTGAGTGAAGTGGAAGCTGATCTACTCACCAGACACAAGACTGAAGAACCCAAGAAACGACCGTCGATTGGGACACTCCAATGAGCTTGAATACCTATTTTGTTCATTGTTCCGTCAGGTGTTCTGTGGGCACTACAGCTGTACCCCTTATTTGCGCAGGTCAGCGGCCGGATGCACGGCGGGCGGTACTACCGCTATGACTGGATATTCTCATCTCTCTCCTACCCAACTGGCTGTCCTCCAATCCGTCACCCAACTCCGCCAGCTCACCACCTCCCAAATCCGCCGGCTTCACTACACCGGTTCCTACGACGGCACCCGTGTACGTGTCCGTAGGCACCTGGCACGACTTACCAAGCTGGGGCTACTGAAGAGGATGTGGGGTGCCTATTCAGAAGGGGTGGAGTACGTCTATCTGCTACCTCACAGCACCGCCCGGACGCCGGATATGCACACGTTGGATATCGCGGAGCTGTACGTGCAGCTTGTGGAAAACCATTTTCGTGACATCACGAAAATGGTCGGTTTCACCTTCCACCCTGAGCCCTGGAGTCATACCAAGGTTGGGCACGTCCAGCTCAAGCCGGACGCCTATATCGAAGTTGGGAGAGCGGCCTACTTCCTTGAGCTAGATCGAGGCACGGAATGGGAGTCCCAGCTGACCGCCAAGATGCGGCGGTACATCCAGGCGATTGACTCTGGCCACTGGCCGGAAGATCGGGCATTCCCGAAAGTGATCTGGACGGTGCCCACACAAGCCCGCAAGCGATATCTGGACGACATCGTTCACAAGCTGGGGGAGCACGAGCTGTTCGGGGTCGTGCTATTCGATGAAGCAGCAGGAAGGTTTTGCCATGAGCAGACAAATAGAAAAGCTGGTTAGCGAGCTAGAGGACGTTCAGTATCGGCAACGCCGATACCACGACGAGCTAGACGATGTGTTGAATTGCACCATGGCCCGGCGCCGGCGGATCGATATCGAACTCGACTATCTAGCTAATCGGGAGCGTGAGCTCATCGCGAACCTGAGTGACCTTGAAGGGTGCGAGCACAGCGAAGTAGAAGACACCGGTGGCCCGGATGGCTCTCAGGTCTGCCTGCAATGCGGGACGATTCGATAGTCCATGAAAACCTACGAGTATCAAGCTGATTTCACTTTCCGAGATTTCAGGTTTCAGCGTGAAGAACAACTGCGCGAAATGAGTATCAAGGGCTCTAGGGAAGCAGCCAGCGCCGACGATCTCCGCGAAGAAGTCAGGGAAGCGATAGCAGTCCTGCATCCAATCGGCGTTGAGAGTCTGAGTATCTCCATCCGCGAAAGCGAGGAGTAGGCCATGCCGTATTTTGCCTGGGAAGCGGATGCCTTCGCCGAGGACTGGGAGACGTGGCTTGATCTCTATGGCATGGTCACCATCGAGGACGACGATATGGACGATTTCAGTGCGGTTGTGGCGCGTGTGGAGGAGCTGGCGCGCCAAGACATCGAGGGACGCGGTTGCAGCAATATGCGGAACTTCCTCATCACGATCATTGCTGAAGAGGAATGTGAACTGGAATAAAATAAAAAGCTCCCGGATGGCGCGGGGAGCTAGGGAGTGTGCGGCGTCTTTCTCGGTAAGACGCGGGTGCTTATCTCTTTGTACGGCCCAGGTACTCCGACGCCACGTTTCGGCTATTGCATTATAGCGCTTGTGGCGCATAATCATAAACATTATTAGTAAAAACGAGAGCACGGGAATGACGCCGTACTCTCAAACCTGACTAGGGTGGATCTAGCCATTACTCTCAAAGTAGAGTGATTTGGCCTCCCAGTCAACAAAGGAGGTTCTATTTGAAAGTAAGTACTGCCAAAACGGCGGCCATTGTTCCGGCCGAAATACTCAAAAGAAATGACCTGAGCCTGAGCGCCAAGGGACTCTACTCGTATCTGCTGCTCATGGTCGATCCGACCTACGTAACCATCAAGGGCATCGCGTTGGAGCTGCGCCAGCAAGAAAACGCCGTCCGCTTCGCCGCGACCGAATTGGAGGCGATGGGCTACCTGTCGGACGTGCAGTGAGTCTCATTCGCAGCGTCAAGAACGCCAACTACACGACCATCTCTAACGTCGCTGCCAACGATCCCAGGCTGTCGCTCAAGTCCAAGGGTCTCTTCTACTTCCTCATGAGCAAGCCAGACTCCTGGACCATCACTGAGCGAGGCCTGATGGCGCAGTTGCGCGAGGGCCGCACGGCTGTGGCCGCAGCGCTTAAGGAACTCGAAGCGGCCGGCTATCTCCAGCGCGAGACGCCCCGCAACGACAACGGCAAATTCACGGCGGGCGCCACCGTTCTGCACGAGGAGCCGTGCTCTGATTTACCGCGCTCTGGTTTCCCGAGCACGGGTAACCCTCCACAAGTAATTACTAAAGAAGTAAATACTGAAGAAGAACATGGTTCTACGAACCATGGGCTGACGCCCCCAGAGCGTCCAGACAACCGAGATCCTCAGATAAACGAAGTCGTCGAGAAATTCGAGGCCGCCTTCGAGCTGCGCCTACCTCGGCTGCCGTTGCAACGCCGGGCTGCAAAGACCCTTATAAGCCGGCACAAGTTGGAGGGAACGCTCAGGCTCATCCACGCGGCCGCGGCCGCCCGCGGCCGCAAGTTCGCTCCCACGATCCTCAGTTTGGAAGACCTGCGCGACAAGACCAACAACCTGGTCGAGTTCTACAAGAGAGAGACCCAATCAACTAACATCCCGAAGGTATAAGCCATGGCTCGATTTACCCGTATCACACTCATGAACGGCGTCACCTACACGCTCACCAAGGCTGAGGCCGATGGCCTGGCCCAGGCCAAGCTCGCCGGCACCGGCGTAGTCGACGTCGCCCGGCTCAACGTCCGCATTGTCCCTAATCAGATCATTGACTTCGCCGACACGAACCAGGGCGACGACGGTACGCTCGGCATCGAGGCTGGCCCGTACAAGCGTCCCGCCGGCCACAGGCAGTACATCGACGCTGATCTACAGGTGCGCTGTACCTGCGGCCGACCGGTCCGCTCAGTGCTCGTGAACCGCATGATGGACCGCAAGGAATGGACGAGGCTGTCTGGCACCCCTGGTTATTACTTCGTCTACGAAGATGGCGGCATGGTTTGCGTGGCCACTACCCGCTTCGTGTGCTCCCTAGAGCAGATCCCTGATGGAATGACCCATTGCACGGAAGCTGAATACACGCGTTTCCGAGCGTCTACCAGCTGGCTACAACGAGCCTAAAAGAGCCAAATTATTTGGCTATTGACAAGCCGAATTAAAAAGCCGAATATAAGAAAGTAATTAAGGATGACAAAACAATGGCTAACGCCGTAAAAGTTCCCGTTCACTACACATCAGTTTATCGGACGTCGTACGCGAAGAATCGAAGTACGCATCAGATTGAGGCGGGTCGAGCAATCCACGCGATCAAGACTCTCGTTGGCCTGTTGATTATTTCCTCGATAATCTTCATCGTCATGGTCGGCGCCATACTGGCAAACTAGCCATGGACTGCATCGAATGTCCGTGCGCGATTTGTAATAGCTAAACTAAATAACCGCCGACCCCGCAACGATGCCGGGCGGCAAGGAACCATCGACAAATGGGAATGTACGACGAAGGCGCCAAGCGCGTCTCCAACAGCAAGTTCGTGGAGTTTGAATCAGGCAAGAAGATCCGCCTACGCATCCTCTATCACCCGAACGTCTCTCACAAGCAATTTAAAGGCAACGAAGACATCAAGACTCAGTTTGCCTGGCCGGTGTGGAACTACACCTTGGGCAAGCAGCAGATCCTGCAGAAGGGACCGGGCGTTTTCAAGCGTATCGCTTCCATCATCGAGGACTACAGCGAGCAGATGCCGATGAGCTGCGACCTCTCCATCACGGTTACAGGATCAGGCCTCGGCACTAAGTACGAGATCACGCCAGTGCCGCTAGCTGGGACCATGCCAGTCATCCCTAGCCAGGAGATCATCGACATCGACAAAGAGCTGCCGAACTCAATCCCTCTCATGCGTTTTGCCGAAGGTGCAGACCCGGATGTGGAGAGCTCGGACGATGATGCCTCAGCCGCGGCCCCGCGTGAGCGCGACAACATCCCCACTGATGATGAGGTCGACAAGATCAACATTGACGACATTCCGTTCTAGATGACACCCATAGTGTCTCGCTTCTCGAAGAAGGACTACGAGCTGATCGGCGACTACGCCAAGCTCAAGGGCTGGCGGTATGGTCTGGCCGACCCTGTTCAGAGGACCGCTTACTTCCGGGATGAGAACGAGAGGGAGGTGCGCAAGAGTCTCAGCGAAATAGAGGCCGAATTAAACCCCGGAGGAGTCTCAGACGATGGGAAACACAGCAGAGGGCGCTAGACGCGCCGCAGAGACCGCCAAGGAGCGCTACGGGGCCTCCTGGCACGCAGACAACGGCCGCAAGGGTGGCCAGCTAGGAAAAGGAACTAAACACCAGCGACGCCGACGCTCTAACCGGCGAGAGGGAAACAAGTAGATGGCAGGAACGATTTTAGGGGGACGGAAAGCAGCGGAGACGAACAAAGTACGCTACGGCGAGAACTTCTACAGGGTGATCGGCCGCAAGGGTGGGCACATCTCCCGCGGCGGCGGCTTCGCGATGAACCGCGAGCTGGCTGTTGAGGCCGGCCGCAAAGGTGGTCTGGCGAGCCGGCGGGGGAAGTTGGAGCGGTCGGCATGACGGGCTCCCGCAGCGAAGCGAAGCTAGATGGTTGCACTATCTGCGGCGCTGTCTATCCGCCTGGGCCGCATGACTGCATCCCCGCCGAGCCTAGTGCTAGTGAGCCACGTCCGACTTTTACGGCCGAGCAGGTGGAGCGCATGAAAGCGATCGTAGCCCCTAGCGGAGAGCCGAACGATAAGCCACTAGATGACATTCTGGCCGACTTCATGGAAGCGATTGAGGAGCTTGGAAGCGAGATAGAGGGCTCACCCACCCCCGCTGATATGGCCCGACTGGACACAATCTACGACCACACAGAAGAGGAGCTTCTTCAGTTCTTTACCTCACCTACAGCTCCAGAGGCATTACCGAACGCAAACGCCTCCCGTAAGCCAGAGGAGCCGCTGCCAACCTCACCCAGTGAAGCCGGGGAGCTAGAGGCCAGACTTTGCGATTGTGACGGCTTCTGGCATGTGTCAATTGGCGACCAGGGCAGCTACCAAGTAAATGAGGACGATATAGCCGAGCTAGTCCAACAGAGAGAGGCGGCAGCGTACGACAAAGGCGCTCAATGGGGAGCCGATATAGCTGTAGCAGCCCAAAAGGGTGGTGAGCGCCAAGTGGACGTGCTGGTAGAAGAAGCCTATGAGCGTGGTAAGCGGGAGGGCCTCCAGCTTGCCAGGAAGCTGCCCCGGTTCACATTCAACACCGCGGAGAAAGACTCGCTCGGCTACGTAAGTGTGAACGCGATCGACGCGGAGATCTGGAAGCTGGGTTCATGACTCACACCGAGTGTGTGGCTGCTGCTTCGTATTGGCTGCATTCAAAGTGCGACGTCGTATTGCCTGAATTCTTTACTTGGAACAGTGAACTTGCCGACGCCATAGGCTTCAGGGTCGGCGGCAAGAGCATACTGATTGAATGTAAAGTGTCACGCGGCGATTTTCTAGCCGACAAACGCAAAACCTTCAGGTCTCTACCAGAGCGCGGCATGGGCGATCTTCGGTACTACTGCTGCCCAAAAGGGCTGATACGGCCCGATGAAGTGCCTGCTAGGTGGGGTTTGATATATGTCTACCCCAGCGGTCTCGTAAAACGTGTCAAGGAGGCATACTTTCAGCCTAAGAACTACGAAGCTGAACATCATTTGCTGTTTTACTATGCTCGACGGGCGGTACACGCTGGCGTCCATAAAGCGGTATTAGCCCAAAGGACCAGAACGTGAGCGATCAGGGTTACAAAATCACCCAGGGTTGAAGTCCTTCGGGGGCCGACGACCGAACCAGTCCTTTCGCGTTCCCGTCTTGTGTAACTTTCCAGAGATGCTCCGCGCCCACACCGCGCCTGAGTTGTCCCGAAAAGACAGGATCGGCGGGGCCACGCGGGAATAGTCTGCTTGCTCGAAAACATGCTCGTGGCCTGGAAGAAGGACATCTCGAAAGTCCAAAAGCCCCACAGAACCATTCGAGTCCGAAACCTGCGTTACATCGTAAATAGGTTCCGGACTGAGATTGACGACCGTGTAGTCGTGGCTCACCTCTTCCTCTTGGTCGAACTCATAGATGGATCGTTTGTTCTTTTTGATGTAATAGGCCACTTGGCGCGCCTGAGAGACTCGGCGTTCATTGGTATCTCGCCAGACGACGAAGGCAGTGGTGAGGAACGCCAGCGTGGCGATGCCCGAAGAGATCCACTGACCGACGGTGCCCCAGATGGAAGGGTTGAAGTCCAATTCAGACTGCCTGAGTCACTTCACTGGCATCGGATGATTTTCTTTTTATGGCTCGGAGCTTCACGAGAAATTCGCGGCCAAGTTCCGAGAGTATCCAGTATTTATTTGTATCCCTTGCATCTCGTGTCTTGCTGCCGTGGGCGATCAAGTTGAGGGCGAAGAGTTGGATCGCTATGTCGTCAACGCTCTCTTGGGATATTGAGACGTTTTCAGCATAAGCAAAGTTTGCGGGCAAGAGATCTTTTCGAGTCTCCAAAAGCAGTCGTTGAGCGAAGGCGCTCAGCGCTTGGCCTATTGCTCGTTCGCTGGATTCGTCGAACATTCGAGGGCCGATTTCGCGGAAGATGTCATTCCACGTTGCTGGGACTTTTGTGTTGAAGATGCGTATGGGTGCGAGATCAAAGGTGGTGTCCTCTAGGGCGAGTTCATGATTAGTCTTGTACTCAAGGACCACTCCCATCGGATAGACGTCTTCGCCCGATTCAAGCTCTTGCGGAATGATGGCGACATCTCTGGTGCTGGCCTGCAACTCCATCTGGCTGACCTTGGCACGCAACTCAGCCATTTCTGCCTGAAGTTCCGGTGTCATGGCGAATTGTCCGCGCACCCACCCTTCGGCTGGATACTTCTTCATCGTCCTAACGAGGCTGCGGGAAACGGCCGAGCCGAGTTCAGCGGGAGAGTTGTAGGTCTTCACAAGTCTGGACTTCACTTTGGCCGTGAAAGCGTCCAGCTCTACCTGTGCAGCCGGCTGGCTCTTGTCAAGTGGAAGCTGGCCAGGATTGGCGTGGACGAAGCCCAAGACAGGCTTACCCGTTGAGACGGCGTAGTCGTATTCCTTCTCCGTGTAGCTAACGCCGTCGGGGGCCACGCTGCCGTATCGACCACCCACGATGACTACGTAGTAATCGCTCTCGTCGATGACTTGCTGGATCAGTGTCCACTGATCGTCGTTCGCGGCTGGGAACATCTCCATGCCAGCTGGGAGGCAGTCCATCTCCAGCAAGGCCTGAATCACCTCACGTCGCTCCTCCACGAGGTCCATATACGTTGAGCTGATGAAGACTTGATAGCGGCGATCCATGACTAATGTCTAGCACATGGGCGCGACAGCCTTGTTAGGCAGCCCCGGTTGGTGCCTGGGCAGTATTCAAGTCTTCCCTGATCAGTTCTTCTAGCCGCCGGCTACTGGACCCAAAGGTGGTCGCCTTTTCTTGAAAGTTGGCCCGCCCGTGTTCATTCTTTGCTTCATCCAGCACTGCGTGAATCATGTCTCTGACTGCCACGAGGACATTTCGCACCGCGGCGCTTACGTTGGCAGACGCGTACAACGCGAACGATCCCTCAGATAGGCTGCGCGCCACAGAAGCTATGCGAGTGGCATCGTCTTCAACACCGCTCTGGAAGGCGTTCAGTGACAAGTCGATTTCTCGAACCTTGCCCAGGAATTCCGTGTAGACCTCCACCTTGCGGTCTCTGAGCCAGCGTTGGTGCTCGACTTCACGATCTGCTTCTCTTTGCGCCTCGGCCGCAAGCCTCGCGGCCTCTATAGTCGCCTGTGTGTTCTCGCTGTTAAACGCGCCAGCAATGACGGCGCCGGCAATCCCGGCGATGAGAGCTCCCAAGGCGACGACGATCAAACGTATTGTTTCCCCATCCATGGGGACAGTTTGCCAGAGTGTTCGGTTTCCAGGGCTTCGCCACGTCGACTTGGCGATGATCGACTGTCAAGGTTTCTTGGCGAAATTATGTTTTAATATTTATGGCATAATGTGTTTTTCAAAATCTCTGTCAAGCTTCAGTAAGAGTCCCGAAAAACTCGCGTCGTCCAATACTTGTTGTACGGACCGAACGAATATTACCGAACAACTAAGAAACATTAATTTGTCAAGTACCAGCAATGCAAACTGAACTACCCAAACCCATCACGATAGTGTTCTGCGCCAAGTGCCAGGATGTGACCGTTCTTAGCCGCGACAAATGGGGCTGGTTTTGCTCGGTATGCTGTAGGGCTCTGAAAGACCGTCGCTATTACCCCTGTGGATAAAGGGGTTTACAAATGTATACCCATCATTCATAGTACGTGCATGGTCCATGGGGACCGCACTTTCAAACAAACAAAACGTTCATAGGCTGAGTTGGGGTCAAGAACTGGATTTCCGGGAGTAGAGCCCCGGACGGCCCGGATTAAGTTCCGGGGCGTTGCCGAAAGGAATCGGGCCAGCGAAGCCCCTACCCAGCCTATGAACCCGTCTGATGGTTGATTCGGGGCAATAAGAGCAACGCCTGGTCGTTTGAACTCGGCTGATATGTGGATAACCGCTGAGTTACCACAGCCCCGAACCAGCCATCAGACGGGCTTACCGAGCGTAAGCAGTAGTAGACGAAGCAATCGTAGATATGCCCGAGGCGAAAAGCAGTAGGGGCGTAACGCTGGCCAGCCATGTAGGTTGTGTAAATACTACTGCTTAGGCTTTATAAGCCCGAACACATAAACAGGAACCTTCTCATGCAGAAGTTCAAGTCCGCTCTGCCCGTGATCGAACACCACATCTTGGTATTGCTCATCGGAGCAGCCATCGGTTCGTACTTCACCCTCCAGGTGGCGAACCAGGCGACCGCCAAGACTCAGGCTGCCGTCCATGACGCGCTCAAGGCCGTGCCAGTGGCAGCCGCGCCGTCAACGTCAAAAGAGTAGCCTCCGCCCCAGTACCGCCTGTGTCCACACAGCCGGAGGCGACCCCAAGCCCGACTCCAGCACCCATACAAACTCCCGCGCCCTTACCCGCCGGCTCTCATACCGACTGGATGACGACCGCGGGGATAGATCCGGCCAACTTCGGCTACGTCGATTTCATCGTGAGCCATGAGAGCGGTTGGAATCCCGCAGCGGTGAACGCAAGCAGCGGAGCATGTGGCCTCGGCCAACAGCTGCCCTGCGGCAAATGGGCTGGCGCCTGGAACGATCCCGTAGCTGCCCTGGTAGCGATGAACAGCTACGTCGGCCGATACGGGGGATGGGCCGGAGCTTATAGCTACTGGCTAGCGCACGGAAATTACTAAACAAGGAAAATTCAGATGAAGGCATACATAGACGGAAAAGGAGAGGGAATTTACACCCTTGTAGCAGAAGACGGAGAGGCGTTGTGTAGTCATTTCTGCAGTTCACGTGTGTTTGCATACGGCGATCTCTACGGTAACCGCCCAGAGCGCAAAGATATGTTCGAAGCAAAAGGCATCACTGAAGTCATCTACCTAGACGAAGCGACCGACATGACTTTAGAACAACTCATTGAACTGCACAGGAAATGGAACGCTGCGCATCCTTCGGCGGCGGGGGTGAAGCAAGCATGAAACGCGCACTCCTTATCTCCGGCCTCATCGCTACCGCCGTCACTGCCTTCGGTGCAGTCGGCATCACGTCAGGCGAACTGGATCTCCCAGGACTCAACCAGGCGATCAACAACCTCGACGCCCGCACCACCAACAATGAGCAGGACATTCAGGCGCTCCAAGCGGCTACGCAGACCACCCCGGCTCCCCACGTCGTTGTGCCGGCCGTCGTAGCAGCGCCGGCGCCAACAGCAGCACCAACCACGGCCGAGCCCGCTGTCACGGCACCATTCGCCGCTACTCCTACTCCTACGCCCACGCCCGATCCAACCCCGTGCGTTGCTCCCTCGGTTTCGCCGGCGCCAGGTACGAGCATCGTGGTGATTGGCAGGGGGTGCGAATAATGAGAGAACTCAAGTTCAGAGCGTGGGACGACCAGCGGCGTATGCAGGATTGGCGCGAACTTCGACGCAACTACACCTTGGAGCTCTTGAATAGTGAGGGCGACCGAAGCGCCGCAGACATTATGGGCATGACACTCATGCAATACACCGGCCTCAAAGACAAGAACGGTGTGGAGATCTACGAGGGGGACATCGTTCGCCATAAGTGGCATTCGGAAAATGGTCGGCATGAACTCCTGGTGGTCATCGGTAGCCCCGACTGCCCATTTATCGACTGCGGCTATTTGGTTGAGCAGGACGAGTACGAAGAGCCAGTCAACGAAGTCATCGGGAACATCTACGAAAAAATAAGCAGGAACTCACATCCATGAGCAAGCGTCGAAAATTCATCAAAGTAGGTCAGATCGAGGCATACGCCATCGTCGGCCGGCTCGGTATCGGAGACCTGGTTGTCCTGGTCTGCGGCGACATCGAAGTCACTGTTACCGTCGGCAAGCTGGAGCGGTCGCGTCGCATTGATCCAGCGGTGCAGCAATGAAAAAGCGATCCGCCCAGCTGGCCCCCAGCAAAGTACTCCCGGAGACCAAGGCCGCATTTGCGGACGCCGCAGCGAAGCTTGGGATCTCGGCCACCAAGATCCGGCTCAAGTCGGCAGCGGCCCTCTACGGCGACGTAGACACGTCACACGGCAAACTGAGCGAGGTGATTGCCCGGGAGATGGAACGATGACACCAACACCTACTCTCGATCCGTCTCTGGCTGCAGTTGCCCAGCAAACTGGCGCCGCGCTCGGTGATGCACTGTTCTACCTAATGCTGGCATCAATCTTGATTGCTGCTTTCTCCGTAATCGTGAGTGTCCTCCTGGCACAGCGCCATGGACGCGATGCAACGGTCGCCTTTTTTGCCGGCCTGGTCTTTGGGCTACTGGCCGTGGCCCATTACGTTATTGCGGGGGATTCGCCTGAACAGCGCGTCCGTAAAGAGGAGGCTGCGCGTTCGCAGTTGCGCGGGTGAAGACGAGACAGATTCCCGGCTTGTTTCGACCGAGCGAACTACCCGTTTGGGCTGCGCAAATTCTTCTTTGGCTGCAATACCAATGCTCCATGCGCATTGTCACTGATCAGATATCTGAGGCTCGCGCTCGTTACGAGGCACGCTCGTGGTGGTTCAGGATTTGGCATGGCAAGCCGAGCTATCCGCCTCGATTCTTTTTCGACAATCCGTTCCCTCGCCCGTCAGCTGACGACCTGCAGAAGTTTGAAGAGACCTATCCAGACATGGCTAGGGAGTGGAGGAAGTCATGACGCAGTGCGAAAAGATCCTCCAACTACTTGAGGAGCGCGGCGACGCTGGCGTTCTGAACATCGAACTAAATGAGTTTGCTTTCCGCTACTCAGCACGGATTCAGGAGCTCCGCCAGGAGGGCCATCGCATCCGCGCGAGCAAGGTCAGGGACTCGATCTGGCGGTTTACGTTGCTGCCGCAGCAGGTGGCGGCATGAGAGAGATCAAATTTCGGGCATGGGACGGTTCTAAAATGGTTCACAACGTTGTTGTAGGTGAGCTTGGAGCGTTCTACGCCCGTATTGATCCGAAGGACGCAGCCAGTCTCGCCAACACGTCCATCTACCACCAGCAAACGCCCGTCATGCAATATACCGGCCTCAAGGACAAGAACGGCGTGGAGATTTACGAGGGAGATTGGCTGAAGGCCTTCGCTCCTAGTCGCCGCCGAGCGGTAAAGTGCCTTGCTGTGAGGTGGGATGGTCAGGACGCAGGGTTCAACATCAGCGCAAGAGGTTTGTTTGAAGTCATCGGCAACATCTACGAGAACCCAGAATTTCTACCGGCGGCTCAGCCCCACAACTAAAGCCAGGAACGCAAGGACGGCCAAAACTGTGACGGCGGAATAGAAGAAAGCAACCACCGGAGTCCCAGAGGCCGAAGCAACCCCGGCTGAAGCGATTAGGCCGACGATGAGCCCGATGAACAGCCCCCGCTTGTCCTGCCGCGTCATCACACACACCTCATCGGGTATCCACCGAACTTCGTATACAGCCTCAGTTTATTCGGGCAGTAGCCGTTTACCGCGATATAGAAGGCAGCCGCCGTGAGTATCGCAGCGGCCACTGGGCACAACCAGCCATCCGTTTCTATGCAGATCAAGGTAGCTATGCCAGCCGCACCACCGGATGTGACCGCTCCCTGGTCGGTTCTATCCAGGTCAATGTAGGGGCCAAACCAAGGGCTCAGGAAATCTTGCCCGAACTCGATTTGGGGAGTGACTGGCGGCGGGGGAGCTGCATTAGCCACGGCACCGGAACCAAGCACCAAACCCAGGGCCACCAGAATGGCTATGAATGTTTTTCGCACGGGTTTCTCCTCGAATAAGAGATACTTCGAGGCTGGCACTCAGGCTATACAGGGTCAATTAAACGAATCAGGGACTGAAACAGTTTAGCTTCAGTCCCTGATTGCTGTAGATCACTTCAAGTTCGCACTCGCCGCAGCTACCATGGCTTGGCTGTACTGTGGGCAATAGTGTTGCGTCGCTGATGCCAACAGGGCACCGATGTCACCAATGAACGCATTACTGGCTTGTCCGCCGCTCATCGTTTTTAGTGAATTGTCCAGAATGGTTTTGGGCGGAACGCCGGCATCCATGTCTTTACAAGTCTGCTGTCCGAATCCAATGAGCTGTGAATCTGGGCTCTTGCCCAAAGTGGTGGTTGAGCTTCGCACCTCACGAATGAACTGATCATTGAGCGCGGTCGTCCACGCCGGTCCACTAGGTGAGCTCACAGCTGCCGCCGGAGCTGGTGACACCGTCACCGTCTGCGTGACCGTTGCTGTCGCGCTTGGAGCAGTCGAACAAGAGCTGAGTGAAGCTGCCGCCAGGAGCAGCGCGGCCGATGCAAAGTACCTCTTCAACGCTTCCCCCATACTGAAGTTCGATAGCCAGCTCTGCCGATCTTAGATTGACCGAGTCGAAAAGACCACTGTCGTTAAAACTAGATCAGGGAAGCAAGCGAATCTGCTTGCTTCCCTGATCTATCTTGTTGAATAGTCATTTGCGCCCCCATACGCTCAAATTAGCCGGTGCCAGTCAGACGTGCACGAGTTCCTGGCTGGTATCGGCCCTAGTGAGCGGCTTGGTAGCGCTCAATCACGTCGGCTTGAATCCGGCCACGGCTGTTGATCGAGATACCCTGCTGAATCGCCCAGGCGCGGATAGCCTTGGTGTCGTTTCCGCTAGTAACCGTCCGGCGCGGAGGCGTTTTGACTCGTCCTACTTTGCGGGCAGCAGCGGTGAATTTGCTCACAGCTTCACGCAGCTCCCTTGCATGGGCTTCATTGAGATCAATCTCATATTCAGCCCCGTCGATGGCAAAGCTGATAGTTTCGTTTGCGTCGGAATCGTCGAGGTCATCAATTAGACGGATATAGGTTTTCGTAGCCATGTCCAAAGGCTATCACTCCTAGCTGTTTATAATGGCGAGCACTCCAACAACAATCAAAAGTATGATCAAGCCAGGGCCAGTTAAACGTGCAAGTGGCTTTAGAGGTTCCCACATGCTATTGGTGGAGATGATGCCGAGTATGATCGCTCCAGCTATCGTGACAACCAATCCCGCGACGTGGTTCCAGGGTGAAACACTTCCCCGTCCGCGGAGGTTCTGGACAAGAAGGTAAAGAAATACGCAGGCTATGATCCCGCAGAATATTGCGCCGAATCCGGCACTAATCCATGTCATGTCAATCGGGGTCGGTTCGGGAATGCTGCTGGTTGCGGTCGATAGTGACACTTGCGCTAACTGCATGGGGAATCTCCCTCGCTCGGCGACTCCCCAGTGCATCACGGTGTGAATCGATGGTAGCGATGACCGCGAATACGTTCCAGCAACGACTCGCCATCTTGCTCTATTGGTAGCGGACTCCCATAATCAAATCCACAATGGCAAGACCCACCAAATACACGAAATCAATGGCGAAGAAGGCGCAGGCCTACTTAGAGAGCTGTATCGACACGTACCAGGTGGTGCAATCCAGCGGTCGCATGGCCGTCCGCACAGTGGTGAAGGTGCCCACGATCGAAGGCCTCGCTCTCGCTCTAGACGTCACCCGCGAGACCGTCTACGCCTGGGCCAAGGACAAAGACAAACCCGAGTTTTCTTACACAGTAGGGAAATTGCAGGCGATTCAGACGGATCGACTGATTCAAGGTGGCCTTACAGGCAGCTACAAAGACTCCATCGTCAAGCTCATCCTGTCTGCCAAGCAGGGCTATGTGCCGAAGGCGGAGACCAGGGAAGTCGATGACTGGGACTATCTAATGCATCGCGCCGAGGAAATAGATGGCGACCCTGACGGCTCAACAAGCTCAGACACTCACTAGGGCGATTCGCAAGAGTCCGACTTTCTTTCTTCGTGACTATCTCGGAGCTGATCCCTGGCATATCCAGATCAGCATCATCGAGAGCGTGCGTGACAACCGCGTCACGACCGTCCGCTCATGCCACGGTATTGGCAAGTCCTGGATAGCTGCCCGCACTGCTGCTTGGTTCCTGATGGCCTACCCCAACTCTGTAGTGGTGACGACGGCCCCGACCGGTCGCCAGGTCAAAGAGATCCTCTGGCGTGAGTTCCGCGTGGCGGCCAAGAAAGCCAAATACAAGTTTCCTGGGAAGACGCTCACCACCCAACACGAGATCAGCGACAAGTGGTACGCCATCGGAGTGTCGGCCAAAGATCCCGACAACTTCCAAGGCTTCCACGCCGATCACATCCTGGTCATCGTGGATGAAGCTGCCGGCGTGAATGAGCCCATCTTTGAGGCCGTGGACGCCTTGGTTACCAGCGCCAACGCTCGCGTGCTCTACATCGGCAACCCCACCAGCGTCGGCGGTACGTTCTATGACTCACACCGTAGTCACCTGGCCAACAAACTGCATGTCTCCTGCTGGATGACGCCCAACTTCACTGAGAACGGTATAACGCGCTGTGAGGCCGTCGACTGCAAGCAACCCAATCATCCGGCGGAAGCAGTGGTGGAGGCCATCGAGAGCGGCCGAGAACAGTCCACAGAGTGGAAGATACCGCGGCCACACTTGGTGTCAGTGCGCTGGGTGTATGAACGCATCTTCAAATGGGGGATTGGCACGCCGCTCTGGGACAGCCGCGTCGAAGGCGAGTTCCCGAAGTCCGGCACGCGCGCCTTGATCGCTCTCAACCTGGTTGAGGCAGCCATGACCGAAGAGCGCCACGAAGAAGTGAAGGTCGGGCCGTCGCGCTTCGGCGTTGACTCCGCCGGCGGCGGTGACATGAGCGCCATCTACCATCGCCGCGGCCAGAAGGGCGAGAGCATCCGTGCCTGGCTCACACCTGATACGACGGCCATCAACGACGAGATCGAGAAGCTCAACCCGACCGATCACCTCACTCAGGTGAAGATCGAAGCGATGGGCCTGGGCATTCCGATCTACAACACGGCCGCCCGCAAGGTGCGCGAGAACCCCCACTGGCTGCACAAGATCATTCCGGTGAACACGGCCGATCCGCCGACCGTCAAAGATCCCGGACCAGGAGAGTACGAGTTTGCAAACTTGCGCGCCGAGATGTGGTGGAAGGTCTCGCGGCTGTTCGTCAATGGCGAGATTGCCGTACCTGAAGATGAAGAGCTCAAGGTCGAGCTGTCAGCCGTCGAGTGGTATCTGAAGAACGGCAAGATCCACGTTGAGGACAAAAAGGAATTGCGAAAGCGGATCGGTCGATCACCGGACCGCGCGGATGCCTTGGTGATTTCATATGCGCCGGTCGAAGGCGGCGATAATGTGCTCGTCATTGAAAAGCCAGAATCGCGCCTACGACCCGAGACTTATACAAGTGGGTTGCTAGGAAAGCAGTTCTAGTCTCATAATGCGAGCAATGGACGCCGAGCAAGAGAAAATCAAAGCCGCCGCCAAAAGCGCAGCACAATACCGAGAATTAGGGGAGTCGGGAACTCTCATCTTCAACGGTATTATCACCGGCGAAGAATATTCGGTTGATCTTGCTGGGCATCAAGCTACCGTTGTTTACGATCGTATGCGCCGCAGCGACGCCACGGTACGGGCCAGTCTTCAGGCGCTCTTCCTCCCGATCATGCAAGCTGACTGGACGTTTGAGGCGGCCAGTGAGGACGCCGCCGACGTCGAGATCGCCGACTTCTGTAAGGCGGTGTTCCTCGACAACCTGGATTGGCATGCGTTCTTGTCTGAAGCGCTCACGTACCTGACGTTTGGTTTTGCGGTCTTCGAGATGGTGTTTGGGATGCAGCAGATCAACGGCAAGGATCGCATCGTCATCACCAAGCTCGCCTTCCGCAAACAGAAGAGCATCTACAAGTGGTCGTCAGACATCTTTGGCGAAGGCATCACGCAGCTCATCGGCAACGGTGATTCGCCGCAGACGCCAATGGAGAAGCTAGTCATCTTCACCAACCAAAAAGAGGGCTCAAACTACGAGGGCATCAGTGTCCTGCGTTCGTCGTATCAGAACTGGTTCATCAAGAGCGCGCTTTACCAGATCGACTCCGTGGCTCACGAGCGTCACGGGCTCGGCGTCATCGATATCACCGAACCGCTTCAGGCCAACGACAATGATCGCAAGGATCTAATTCGCGCCGCCCGAGCCCTCCGCGCCAACGAGCAGTCGTTCATCAATCACAAGGCCGGCTGGACGGTCGGCTTTATGGACATGAAGGCCGGCACGCTCCGACAAATGGAGCCGAGCATCAATCATCACGATCGGCAGATCAGCAAGAACGTCCTGGCTCAATTCCTGGAGTTGGGTTCCTCAAGTTCAAACGGAAGCCGCGCACTCAGCGAAGATCACACTGCCTTCTTCACCTTGGCCGAGAAGGCGACGGCTCAGACGATCATCGACACCCTCATGCGCACGGCCGTGAAGACGGTTGTTGATCTGAACTTCACCACTGACACATATCCCAAGCTCAAGGCTGACGGCCTGGATGACGAGGCGCTGCTGGTGTTTGCCCAGGCATTGGCCGACATGTCCACGGCCGGTGCCCTGACGATGGATGATGCAATTGAGAACCGCGCCCGTGCTGCCCTGGGAGTAGCTGCGCTGCCCAAGGATCACGTGCGTCAGGCTCCGGCTCCGGTGCCCAACCCTGATAATCCGCTCGACCCCAACGCGCCGACCGATCCCAAGGCTGTGCCAGATGCCAAGCTGAAGAAGGCCAGCGCCGCGGCGAAGATCCGGAAGGCACGCCAGCTTTACCGTGAGCTGGATGAGGCACTCGATGAACCGCGAGCTGCTTGACACCAGGGAAGAGCTCGGCCGAGTAATTCGGGCATCGGAGGACTGGGAGAACACCTACCGCAAGCACCCTGCGATCTTCGATCGTCTGCTTCGCGCTGAGAGGCGTTTAGAGCGTCATGCGCTGGTCTATTTGCGCGGCCTGGCTGATCGGGTGCCGGCGCTCATCCGCTGGCAGTACATGCCCGTACAAAAGGCCTCAGACGATCAAACGGTGAATGACAGCGACCAGGTGTGGGCGCTCGAAGCTGAGATCTTCATTGCTCTCATGTTGACGGACTTTCAGGACGTCGTCGGAATTGGGCTCGATAGCGGCATCACGATCTATGAGACACCAATCGGCGTCGACCGGCTGACTGAGCTTCGGATGGATGCGGCGCGGGATCACATCGGAACTTTGATCTCGGAGATTTCGAAAACCAATCTGACGCTGATTCGGAAGTCGATCGAGACAAGTATTGCCATGGGGGAGTCGGTCAGCGACACGATCAACCGCGTGCAGCTGGTGATCGGCAGTCCGGTGCGGGCCGAGATGATCGCCAGGACCGAGCTGGTGAACGCCTACCAGATTGGCCTCAAGCTATTTGCCTACGAGACAGGTGCTATCTCGAAGACCTGGCAGGCCATGCAAGCCGGCGCCTGCCGCATTTGTGCGCCCTTGAATGGAGCGACGGTGAAGATAGATGAGGCTTTTCAGTCGGGCATTGGACCGATATTGCAGCCCACTGCTCATCCCTATTGCCGATGCGATCTAATTTACAATTATCCAAAATAGTTGACAGCGTATTTACCTACGCCCAATACTAAAAAGTAGAACGCCGGTGAAGCGACGTCCCACGAAACAATAATAGGGAATTCACTTCATTGCCACAACACGCTCACCTCTATCGAGCGATAGCAATCAAAGCCGATGATCAGGGCAATCTGCCATCTGAGATTCAATTGCTGACTCCAGGTAACTGGAAAACTCCCTGGCATGGTGACTTCGAGCTCACCCAAGCTGATCTCCAGGACTTCGCAAACCACTTCAACGCTGGCATTGCCCGCGTCAACAAGACCTCGCCGCTGCCGGTCAACTACGACCATGAGAGCGGAGCGGCTGCAGCCTGGATCAATGGCCTCGATGCGCGTCCGGACGGCCTCTGGGGCACCGGGGTCGACTGGACCGCAACCGGCGCTCAGAAAGTCCGCGACGGCGAGTACAAATTCCTTTCACCTGAGTTCAATACCCGAGACCTGATGTACGAAGACCCGGAAGAAGCGGGCACCAGGATTCCAAACGTCCTGAGTGGCTGCGCATTAACTAATAGCCCCTTATTCAAAAAGCTAAAGCCAGTTATGGCGAGCGAAGGGGGTAAAGAAGGAGAAGACCGTATGAAGTTAGAAGACGTACGTAAGAAGGCTCTGGCCGATCTCAACGACGCCGAGAAGGCATTTCTCGCAGATCACAAAGACGAACTGACGGCCGAAGAGCGCAAGTCCTTCGACGTTCAGACGGACGCCGACAAGACTGCCGAGCAGGAAGCTGCTGACAAGGCGGCTGCCGACAAAGAAGCGGCTGACAAAGCCGCTGCTGAGCAGGCCGAGAAGGACAAAGTCGAAGCCAGCTCCAAGAGCGTGACCATCAGCGCGAGCGTGCTGGAGAAGCTCAAGGCTGACGCCGCCCGCGGCGTGGAAGCAGCTGAGAAGCTAGCCCGCAACGAAGCGAGCACCATCGTCAAGGCTCACGTCGCCCGCGGCGCCCTCAAGAGCAGCCAGGAAGAGAAGGCCGTTGACCTGCTCATGGCCAGCGCTCCGGCGATGCGTAAGGAGCTCGAAGCGTTCCTCACCGAACTGCCTGACAACAAGCTCGTCACCGCCGGCGAAATGGGCTCCGGCCAGGAAGGTGTCGACGCAGCTTCCACCTCCGCAGCCGCCGAGCTGGACAAATTGGCAACTGAATACGCCCTCGCGAACAAGGTCAGCTACGGCCAGGCCACTCAAATCATGGCCAGTCAGAAGCCTGAGCTGTACAAGGCTGCCACCAAAGTAACCGGTAAAGGAGAAGAAGAATAATGTCTAAGTTCATCGAGGGGAATCACTTCAGCGCTCCTGCCGGCGCCGATCTGCGTACCTTCCAATACAAGGCGGTCAAGCTCAATTCGACCGGTCAGGTCGTAGCGGCTACCGCTGCTACTGACGTGATCATCGGCGTGCTCGACAACACTCCAAACACCGGAGAGCTCGCAAGCGTCTGGGTGCGGTCATCGCACGGCACGTTCAAGATCGTCCTGGGCGGCACCGTTGCCGTCGGCGACGCTGTAACTGCCAACGCCAGCTCAGTCGGAATCACCACTACCACCGGCGGAAACCAAATCATTGGTTACGCAGTCCAGGCGGGGGTGAGCGGAGACATCATTGAAGTAATGCCGACTTCGGCGAAGTACTAGGAGAAAGGTTAGATGCCACAATTAAAAGATATACGACGTAATCCGGTACTCACCAATGTATCGAAGGCTTGGAAAAACCCAACCGTCAATTTCATTGCAGACCAGGTTTTCCCATCGCTCCCCGTAGAAGAAGATGCTGGTTCATACTTTGTCTACGACAAGACCAACCTAAAGAATGTAGATTCCCGCATTGCCCCAGTCGGCAAGGCTCTGACTCCTGAGATCGAATACAACCTGTCGAAGGTCACCTACGGTCCGCTGGAGAAGCGCAAGCTGAAGCTCTTCGTCGATGAAGACGAATTGAAGCGCAGCAAGCCCCCGCTGGATGCCCGCATTGACGCCACTGAGATCCTCACCGAGTCGTTCATGATCAACAAGGAAGCCAACGCGGCTGCCCTGCTCTCGAACACCGGTGTGATCACTCAGAACACGACCCTGGGCGGCACGAGCCAGTGGAGCGACTTCGGTAACTCCAACCCGTTCGACGACATCCGCGCCGGCATTACCGCCATCAAGCAGAACGGCCTGAAGCTGCCGAACACGATGGTGATGAGCTGGGAAGTGTGGTCTGTCATTCAGAACCATCCTGACTTCCTGGAGCGCATCAAGTACACCGAGAAGGGTGTACTCACCACCGACGGACTCGCCAGCCTGATCGGCGTTCCGAACATTGTCATCGGTATGGCTGCCTCCAACACTGCCAAAGAAGGTCAGACCGACTCGCTGGCTCCGATCTGGGGCAAGAACGCCTGGTTGATGAACATCAACCCGACTCCTGGTCTCAAGCAGCTGAGCGCTGGTTACACCCTGCAGCTCACCGACGGCCGCGGTGTCGACAACTACGTATCGTACGATCCCTCGGGCGAATACGTACGCATCAGCGATTACTACTTGCAGTACATCATGGCGGCGGAGCTGGTCTACGGCATCTTCGCAGCTGTGGCTTAAAGGAGGAGCGTCATGGGTTTAGTTCAAAAACTATACGGACGCGTAGCTGGTCAGCCGGGAATCATCTCGGCTGGCTGCAGCTTCGAAACCGGTGAGCAAGCGGCGGTGAAGGTGTATTTCCCCTTCCCCGCTCGCATCACCAAGATCCGCGGCATCGTCACCAAAGCGGTGGCAGCCACGGATAACGGCACCATCACTGGTGCCAACGCAACCGGTTCTTCGACTGGCGGCGTGCTTACCGCAACGGCCAGCGACGCCTTGAACACTGAGTACACGGCCACTCCGACGACCAACAACACTGTCGCTGCTGGCTCGTACTACAAGCTCACTGCTTTGAAGACGACTGCCGGCGGCAAGGTGCACGTAACACTTGAATTTGTGAGGGCATAAAGAATGCAAGTCAGAGTAACCGAAAACAACAACGTCAAATACAACGATCGGCTATTTGTGGCTGGCGAAGTATTTGAAGCTGAGGATGACGCGGCTAAGGCGTTGGTCGAAGCTGGCGCAGTAGAAGCAGCCGAGCAAGCTGACGTAGTGCAAGAGCCTGAAGCGCCCAAGGCCGCCAAAGCGCCTGCAAAGGCCAAGGCCGCCAAAGATGGCGCCAAAGACGTATCGACCACCGAAGGGGCCTCAGAGGGCTCCAGCGAAGGCGACAGCGCACCTGCTGCTGAGTAACTAATGGGGCGTGGTATTGCCCCGGTCATAGGAGATCAAAACCGTGAGTAAGTTCGGAATCCAACGCTACAAAACCAGCCTGACGATCCTCAATACGACAACTAACGTCGTATCGGCCGCTCTGGCACTGAATGGTCTCTTGCGAGGAATCTCGATCAGTGCTCCTGTCATGACCGGGGCAAGTTACACCGTCACCATCAAAGACGCCGACGGCTTCACCATCTACTCGAAGGCGAGCCTCACGCCTAACGCGCTCACGAGCGCATACATCGACGCCAACAACCAGCCGCTGCAGTTGGCCCTATCAGGTGGTCACACGATCACTCTGTTGTCTGCGGGCACAGAGGCAGCCGACCGGGCGTTCAGCGTGGTGCTGTTGATCGACCGAGGATAGCCGTATCAGGACACACAAACGTATAGGAGAGCCCTTCCGGGCTCTTCTTAGTTCTGGGTGTGAACATTGATGCGTCGCTTCTAACGTCATTAGGGCTACTAATTCTCCACAGATGATTGCTAAGCCGCCAACGATAAGGCAGATCAATAAGATGAAACTCTTGCTCCTACATCGTCATTGCCGCATTATGTGAGCAATGAGCACTACCCTACAAGCTGATTCATTTGCACCGGCCAATATCAAAGAGCGGGCTGCTCTTGACGCCGATGCAGCGGCAGCGGCCACATCCCTCACTCTCAAGTCCAATCAAGGACTGTCGGTGGGGGATTTCCTGTATGTTGGCGCTCTCGCCCAGGAAGGTTGCGAGAAGGCGGTCATCCAGTCGCTCAACGGAACGACCGGCGTCACGCTAGCGGCCGGACTGGGCTTCGCCCACAAGCGATTTGAGCCGGTTACAGCCGTTCTAGGCGATCAAGTGCATTTCTATCGGGCCGCCAATGTGGATGGCACTGTGCCGGCCGATAGCGCGTTTGCGGCCATCCTCTCACCGGCTGATATCGATCCAGACCAGACTTCGACGTACCGCGTCGACTCAACGGGTGGCAGTGGCTACTGGTACAAAGTGCTCTATTACAACTCCAGCGCCGCGGCTGATGTCACGAACCTGGCCGACGTCGAGGCCTTCCGCGGTTCAGACTTCCCGCATTACGCCTCACTATCTGAGATCAGGAACCAGGCTGGTTTCGGAAAGAGCGTGAATCTCAGCGATAGCCGGATTGATTTGCACCGCCGCGCGGCAGAGTCTGAGATCAACGGCGCGCTAGTGTCCCGCTACACGGTGCCATTCACCAAGCCGATACCTGAGTTAATTCATCACATCACGGTGGATCTCGCCGCCGGCCTGCTACTTCTCGACCAGTATGGCACCCTCAACGATGGTTCCAGCAAGGACGGCGCTGCCAGAGTGAAAGACACCAGGGCTCAGCTCACGATGATCCAGACCGGCGCCACAAGCGTGGTCGATGTGACCGGCACCGCCGTGGCTGAATCGACGCCCTCGGCATCCAGCAACCTGTACGACCTGACGACCGACAGCGGCATTTCTGACGCCGACACTGAGCGCATCTTCCACATGGGTGATTTCGGGAACCGCTTCTAGATGGGCCTCAACCTCAAGATTGAGATCACCGGCGACAAGGAAACTGTCGCTCGCCTGGCCAAGGTAGGGGAGAGCCTCGACCATATGGCTGACGCCATGCAGGAGACCGGCCAATACCTGCGCGACTTCTTTGCCGGCGAAGTCTTCGCTTCCCAGGGCGGAGTCATCGGCTTACCCTGGCCGAGGCTGAGTCTGACTACCGAAGCCGAGAAGGCTAAGAAATTCCCTGGGCGACCGATGCTTGTGCGCACGGGTCTGATGCAGAGTTCCTTCCGATCGTCTTATACGGACAGCTCAGCGCGCGTCTACAACCTGGTCGACTACTTCAAGTACCACCAGTCAGACCTGCCGCGCCGCAAGCTTCCCAGGCGCGCAATGATGGAACTCGATGAGGCCCGGCAGCGCGCCATCGGCGAGATTGTCCGGAAGGGCGTGATGCGCAAGCTGGAGGCGATCTGATGTACGAATCGCCCACCCAGCGCATCCTCCGGTTCCTCAAAGACCTGTATCCCAACGGTCCATTCGTTTCGTTCTACGACGGCGATCCCGTATTGATTGCTGAATCGAACCTGCCGGCCATCGCCGTTGAGTTCCTGGGCAACAAGAACTCAAGTGGCCCCACCGGCACTGACCGCGTCGACCCCGAACAGATTGTCATCAAGGTCATCCTCAACGAGAAGGACGACTGGGGCGCTTCGGAGGACCAGGATCTAACGCAAAAGCGAATCAGGGAGTACGTAGAAGGTCGAGATGCTGCGACCGGCTATTACCTGCCGCAGAGCATCAAGGGCGCGCTTCGCGCCAAGCTCAGCCTGGAGGGCGCCGTCCTCAGTACCGACATGGACTTTCAAATCGGATCGCTGCCGCGGCCGAAAGACGTAATTACCCGAGAAGGTCATCTCACAATTACCGTTGCTTATTTGGTAGGCATTCCCAATCGCTCTTGACCGAATTCATAAAGCAGCAAATACTGAGATTATGAAAACGTTTTACAAGTATCAAAATCAGTCGAAGGAGGTTTTGATTCTTGTAGGAATTGGAGTGCTCCAGCCGGATGAATTCATAACGTCGTCCGCTCGCATAGAGAATCCCAGGCTCATTAAAGTAACCAAGGACATCACCAGTGGCTCTTAGCGATCAAGGATATGCGGCTCTTAAGAAGCAAATAAGCCCCACAACGCCCATTGTTCCGGACACCTTCGTGCCGCTGTACGACGAGAGCCTGTCCAGCAACCTCAACCTAGATGAAGACACCGCCATTGTTGGCTTGAAGTTCGCTCGCTTGCAGTCCTTACAAGGTCAGCGTGATCATGGCGGCTCGATAACTGTCATGGCTGAGCCCAACACCACGGCTCAGCTCTTCGACATGCTGCTCACCCGCGGTTCAGTCACCGGCACTGGTCCGTACACGTGGCCGTTCACCCTGGGATTCACCGATCCGAATTCCTACACCCTCGATATCTCCAACGGCGTGACGGTCGCTCGTTACTGGGGCGTGCAGGCCTCGAAAATTTCTCCCGTCTTTGCCAAGAACGAGATGCAGCACAAGGTAACCATCAGCGCCCTGGGCTGCTTCCAAGGTCGTGAAATTGCCAGTATCGCCACCACCACACTGACGCTCAAGACCGATTACGACACCTCGCCGACGACCGGGCTGGTAACTGGCGACCTGGTGAACATCTGGAAGGCTGCAGATGGCTCGCTGAACCCCTTCACGGTTGTCAGTGTTACCGCGACCACCGTCGTCCTCAACGCCAGTGCCGCCGCTTTCGCGTCTGGCGACATGCTCGTGCTGCGGCCTGCTACTTCGAGCCTCCCTGCTTTGTACGCAACTCCCTTTAGCTGGGCTCGCACACAATTCTGCTTCGGTGCTACCGCTGCCGCGGCCCTGTCAGCTACTCATACTCCGGTCGAGCAAGGCTCTACCTGGGACTTCGACCACAAGTTCAAGGATGACAAGGGTGAGAAGCGCTCCGGCGCCCTCGATCCTGCAGCTTTGCTCCGTGGCCGCGGTGATATTGCTCTGAAGATCAGCAAGATCTTCAACGGTCCAGATGAGGCCAAGAACTTTACCGGCATCAAGAAGGTGGCACTCGTCATCCGCTGCTACGCCGCCGCCTCAAACGGAACGACCTACGAGCTGCGCATCACCTGTAACAACCTTAAGATCAAGAAGGGTGGCGACGGTCCGGATTTGAAGGTCGGCCAGTGGGAGTACTACGCCCTCGAATACATGCCCGACTACGACAACACCGATGCTCAAGCCTGGGGCGTGACAGTCATCAATAACATCCCGGCCACCTAGAAATGAGCACTACCAACACCCCTCAAGAATTCGAGCTGCGCGAGACCGTCGAGGTCACCACGCCACTGACCAAGAAGGTTGTTGTCCTGCGCGGCTACATCAACGGCCGCATCAAGCAGGCCCTCGCCAACGTCTACCTAGAGGCAACCAACGTCGAGATGAGCGATAGCGCCACCACAGCGCCGATGGTCAACGGCGCCACGATCACACGAGCTACCAACGTCGCGTTCGAGAACATGGTCATCAGTGTCGATGGCAAGACCGATAACGTACTTGACGCGATCCTGGACCTGCCCGAGCAGGACTACGACTTCGTCAAAGAGCAGGTCGACTTGATCAAGGATGCTCTCACTGACCCAAAAGGCTAATCGAGCTCTCCGCCGCTTATATGCGGCTCCGCAAAGGCGCTGAGGATGTTTCACTTCCCGGCGCCTTTGGCATTGTCGGAATATGCGAGCAATTCGGTTGGACGCTCGATCAATACCTCGACCAACCCCAGTGGTTTATTCGCATTATTGAGATTAAGATGAACGTAGATAATGAGTTAAACAAGAAGTAAGTGGCATCAAATCCTGAAGTAAAAATTGTTATCTCCGGGCAAAATGATGCGGCTTCTGCCATATCAAGCGCGCAGGGCCAGGTACAAAGCCTGGGCGAGGAGCTCAAGAAGCTTGCCGGGCTGGTGGCAGTCGAGGAGCTGACGCGCCGCTTCTTCGACTTCGGTATGGGGTCAGCGGCGGCGCTGCAGACCACCTCCACCAACATGAAGCTCCTGATCGGCAATACCGACCAAGCCAACAAAGCCATGGGGGATCTCTACAACTACTCCCGCGGTACGCCGTTCTCATTCCCCGATGTAGCCAACGCGGCCAAGACGCTCTTGCAGTACGGCACCACGGTGCAGAACCTCCTGCCGACCGTCCAGATGCTCGGCAACGTTGTGGCTGTAACGGGCGCCGACTACCAGCACCTAGCGGCCATCTACGGCGAAGTGAATGCCGCCGGCAAAGTGCAGATGTACAACGTGCAGGAGCTCGTTCGCGACGGCGTGCCAATCATGCAGGCCATGGCGACCGTTACCGGCAAGAGCATGACCGACATACAGCAAGCCATGCTCAACGGGGCACTGAGCGCCTCAGTCTTCGATGCGGCCATGCAGCACATCGCCCCGCCGGACGCCCTGAAGGAAATGGCAAACACCCTGCCTACGCGCCTCTCGGCCCTCCAGGGATCGCTGAGAAGTGTCGCGTTCGCCATCCTGGGTATCAACATTGATCCGATCAAAGGATTCGTTGTACAGGCCGGTGGCTTGTTTGATCAGCTTTCTAATGCAGTTGCCACGCTGGCTAAGCGGCTGCGAGATCCTGACGTGCAGACCGCTATGGCGCAGCTCGGCCAGACCGTCAGCTTTATCGCGGGAAACGTCCTACCGATGCTCTTCACTGCCCTGACGTTTGTGTCGGCCAATCTCAAAGAAATCATCCCCGTCCTGATCTCATTCGGCATGGCGATGCTCATCGTCAACATCCCTCAGTTCGTAGTGAACGTCATCAGCATGGGTGCGGCACTCGTGGGGGCAGCTCTGGCAGCCGGCCCGCTTGTCTGGGCGCTCTATGCCCTGGCCGGCGTGATCGCCTGGTTTGTCGGCAGCTCTCTGATGGACATGCTCAAGGGCTTCGGCAACGTGCAGACCGGCATGGGTAACACGGTCAAGGCCGTGCAGGCCGGCTCGCTGGATATCGGCAACGCCGCCGACAGTGGCATGGGTAAAGCTGGCAAGGCAGCCTCCGATCTGGCGGACAAGCTCCACGACATCAGCGACAACGTCTTGAAAGCCAACCGGGACTTCAACGATTCCCTGGCAAATATCGTGAAGACCCACCAGGACAAGATTGCCTCCCTGACGGACCAGATCAACACCGAAAAAACGGACTTCGCCAAAGCCCAGGACCAGAAGACGGCGGATTTCAAGTCGAGCCAGGCTGATCAGCTGGCGGCTCATGAAGAGCGCGTGAAGGCGATCAACGACCAGATCGACGACGAGATGACCCGCGGGCGCTTTGCGAACCAGCGCACGCTTGCTGATCTCCAGGATCGGCTGAAGAAAGAGAACGACGACTACGACCGCAGCACGGCAGCGAAACTCGCGACCTATACCAAGGACTCCCAGAACGCCAAGGAAGCCAGCGACGACAAGCTCACCAAACTTCAAGATCAGCTGGCTGCCGAGAACGCTTTCATGCAGAAGCACGCCGATGATCTGAAGGGTATTCGGGCGGCTGATGCCCTGGACGAAATTCAGAAGCTCAAGCAAAGCCACGCGGACCAGTTGCTCCAGTTCGACAAGCAAAAAGGCGACCTGATCAAGAATGCCCAGGACACGAGTATCGGCGTAGCCCAGCAGTGGAAGAACGCAGCAGCTGGACTCGGCAATGACGGCACGTTCACGAGTGCCGGCAACCAGATGGGTGCTGCTATGGCATCAGCCTTCAGCAACTCATTTGGGAATGGCTGGAACACCTTCGTTGGCAAGCTTGAAAGCAAACTGGCGCCGATTGGCGAGGCCCTCCTGAAAGTTGGCGATTTTTCCAAAGGATTGCTTTCCCCAGCCGGTGCGCTTCCGCGCTTCGCTACGGGGGGCACCGTGCCCGGTCCGGTGGGCTCGCCGGTGCTGGCCGTCGTTCACGGCGGCGAGGTCGTGACCCCTCCAGGTGAACGCTTCGGCGGCAATGCCAACAGCGTCTCCTACGGCCAATCTGCCCCTGCTGCCGGCCCCACCTTCAACATCACCAACCACAACTACAACCAGGTCGACGTGAGTGGGGTGACAGATGAAATCATGTGGGGCCTGAGAGTTGCTTAGTACCTTATTCATCGACACCTTGCAGATCCACGGCGGCAGCCAGTCGAACTTCATTTTGACGGATAGCCCTGGCCTAGACTCGCCTGACATTCGCCTCTCGTCTTACGACAAACCGGGGGAGACCGGCGCGGTAGTAAGCGCCGAGCAATACGGCTCACGCACCATCACGTTGATTGGAACGGTGACCGGCACCGACGTTCCCACTTACTTGGCAGCCCGCCGTGCGCTGTCCTACGCCTGCAGAGTGCGTCACGACAGCTCAGGGCTGGTATCGGGCGTTCCGCTGACCTTCTCGACCTTAGACGGAGCGACGTACAGCGTGACGGGCTACATCAAGCCGCCCTTCCGCTGTTCGGGTCCATTGCCAACATCGGCTCCGTTCCAGATCAGCTTCATTTGTCCTGATCCGGCGCTCTACGGTTCAAGCCTCCAGACCACGGGACAGATCAGTATTGCGAGCGGCGGTGGCTTCACGTTTCCTGCCACCTTCCCGATCACCTTCGGGGCCGGGACGGGCGGCAGCGGGACACTCAACAATGCCGGCACGATGGACACCTGGCCGCTCGTCTACCTGCGCGGTGCCCTTACCAACCCACGCATCTATTCAGTCGAGCGCGGAGCGGCGCTGAAGCTCAACTACACGACCACCAACGTCACGGACGTCATCGTGATCGACATGAAGAACAAGACGATCATGCTCAACGGCGTGACCAATCTGCTGACCTACCGCGACGCTGCCGAGCGCTCCTGGTTCTCCCTGCCGCCGGCATCGAACACAATTCTCTTCGGCACGACGTCGTCCGGCGACACCGGCACCATGGAGGTGACGGCCTACCCAGCGAGCCTGAGCGTATGAGGCCATCGAACTGGGGCATCGAGCTGTGGACGCCAGGCGGCGTGCAGCTGGCCGATCTGTCCGGGCGAGCGAAGGGCCGGCGCATCAAAGAGATCCGCAACGAGTCAGACGACATCAGCTGGAACCTCGATCTGAACGAACTCAAGCGCTACTGCAAGTTGATCAACACCACGCCGAATCAGCTCATCCAGGACGGCATCACAGAAGTGCGCGTCAAGAAGGGCGCCGACTACCTGGGCGGGGGCACGATCGTTCATTCGCAGAAGGTCCGCAACTCGCAGCAGGAAGTGCTCAACATCAGCGCCCGCGGCTTCTTCGATCTCTTCACCGATCGCTACACGGCGGCACTCCGTACCTTCACCAACGTCGAGCGCACCCTCATCCCTTGGACGCTGATCAACGAATCGCAATCACAGGGAGCCAACTGGGACTTTGGCGTCCGCCAGGGCGTCACTCCGTCGGCGCTCGGCGTCTACAACCGGCAGTATCAAAACGTGAAGCTCAAAGACGCCATCCAGGAGCTCACCAAGCTGCAGACCGCCTTCGACGTGAAGTTCATGCCGGACAAGACCTTCAACGTCTACTCGGCGCTGGGCACGAAGCGGCCCGATGTCGTGTTTGAGTACCCGGGCAACTGCAAGGAATTGACGACCGACCGAGATGCTACGGGCCTGGCCAATCTGCTCTATCTCCTGGGCTCGGGCATCGGGCAAGCGGCGCTCCTGCAGCTGAATCTGGGCGACAGCAACGCTCAAATCGACTATAAGGTCCGGGAGAAGCCCATCATCCTGAGCGACATCCTCGATAGCGGCACGCTCAACGACTACGGCCTGAGTTACCTCGCCGCCTGGGCACGTACCTTCGAAATTCCCAAGATCAAGTACGACGGCAGCCGTGGGCCATCAGTAACGGACTACAGCGTCGGTGACTATGTGGGCGTTCGCGAAACAGACGATCCTGACACTCAGATCACTGGTCTATTCAGGGTTGAATCGCGAGAGATTGTGATTGATGATAACGACAACGAGGACATAACCGTGGAATTTGGCCGGTGATCAATCGCACTACACAAACCGCTCAAACGGAACTGGCTAGACGACTACCAGCAGCCGAGCGGGCAATTCGCGATCTCAAGAACAAGCAATTGGTCGGGGCGGATAGCCTGCCGATTCTGCCGTCATCTCAGGGAAGCTACACGTCGGTTTATGCTGCGGGAGTCGTTGGCGGGCTGGTGTTCAACGTCTACGCCTCCGTCAAAAAACTCTATCTCTCTGAGGTCAAGATGACGTTCTACATCAACAACGATCTGAATCCTGCCTACGCCTGGCCTTGGGGCGCCAGCATCAATCCGAACCAGCTCGACGTTAGTCACTTCCTGGATCTGGCGTACAGCGATGAGCTGGGCTTGGGCAATAAGAGCTACTCATTCCGTATCGCTAATACCAGCGCCGCGCCGATCACCATCTACATGCACTTTGCCATCATCTATCCCAGCCAGGGACTAACACTTTCCTAGGAGGCATATGCCAGATAAAAGACTCATTGTAGAAACACCAAATGGCCCAGCCCTTGTACACCAGCCGGCAGGCGTGAGCGTAATGCCATTCCAGGCGTCTGCAACGGCAGAGATATCGGCGGATGATGCGGAATGGGCGCAGCTCCACAAAAAACTAAAGACAGGCAAACTTGATTTTGCTACAGTGAAAAAAGAACACGGTATAACCGGAGAAAAACAAGATTAGTACATTTGTCGCTGGTGGCGGAAAGATTGATCAAGAGGGCTTCCTAAAGCCGCTCCTATTGATGTTCCGGCCGGGCTACTCCCAGGGACTCGCGATCACGCAGCGAGCCGCCGGCGCCAATATGAGTGTCGACGCGAACCTTGCCACGGGCCTGACCTACGCCGGCGCCCTGATGGCAACCTCGGCCAACGTGCCGTACTTCGGCTGGACCGATGCCGCTATCAACTCCGCCGTTGCTGCTTCTGATCCGACCAACCCCCGCATCGACGTCGTAGCCGCCTACGTCGACCTCTCGCTCATCTCGTCGGCGGTCACGAACAACACGGGCGCCTTCAAGATCAAGGTGGTGACTGGAACGCCTGCCGGCAGCCCGGTGGCGCCGAATGCCGCTGCCATTCAGTCCAGTGTCGGCGCCGGCAATCCATATGTCACGCTTGCGACTGTCACGGTCGCCGCGGCCGCTGCATCGATCGTCAACGCGAACATCACCGATACGCGTATTCCGTCCGCGCTGTCCGTGCCGTACCTGTATGGGGGATCGAACAACACCAAGGGGCATCTCGTGCCGAACCAGGCTGATGGGACGTTGGTGACGACAACGGATACGGGCAGCGTGTCGAACGCGATGTTGGCGGCCGCTGCGGTGGGCGCGAGCAACCTAACGACTGGCGCGATAAAGCTGGGCGGCACGGCGGACATCATTACCGCTCAACCGGGGATTACGGCAGAGGTCGACGTCACAGGCATGTCGCAGACAATTACACAACCTGCTGGAGGGCGCGATCTCATGCTATGGGCCCACTTCCCGGAGATTGCAACTGATACAAACGGACAACGAGCTCACATTCGGTTCAAAGAGGGTTCAACGGTCTTGGGCGGTAAATATCAATGGCTTGCCAGCACGGTTGGTGGCAATGGAACTGATGCCTTCTGTCGTGTCCCGGCCCCTACAGCTGGATCGCATACCTACAAAGTCACACTGCAAAGAGACTCGGGAGCTGGAACAATTACCGCATATAGTGCAGCCATTCCAGATCAGGCATTTCTCGTTGTGCTGAGTACGTAGCCATGCCAACAGACTCCGACAAAATGCAGCAGACAGATCACGACACTCTCATCCGTGTCGAAACGAAGGTCGACGGCCTCGTCAATGAAGTCAAAGCCTCAAGCACGATGCTGGGCGACAGAATGGCTGATCATGAGCTCCGCATCCGGTCTATTGAGAAGATTCACGATCAGGTAGATCCCATTGGTTCGGCGAAACAGCTTGACTTACTCGTAACGGCTCAATCCACTGCTGGCGCTGAGAAACGGGCATTGGTACGCCTGGCAGCCACCATTAGCTCGCTAGTTACTCTCATTGCCAGCGCAAGTATGGCCATCGTTACTTGGTTTAGCCTGCATAAATAGACTCTTGTAATTCCTAGCGCAAGCTACATACTGAAATCATAAGAGGATAAAGCCGTGTTCGGCCGTCGTCGTAAGAAAGACCAAGAAGACCTCATCAACGAGATACTTCGTGTGCAGCGACTCCAAGGCGACGCGCACTCCGCCATCATGAACCAACAGGCGGCCATTATTGCCAGGGTCGATAAGGGCTTTGAGGAAATCCATAAGCGCATCTCATTCAACAATCGTCCTAAACCATAATCAGGAGACCCCATGAATGTCGAAGGACTACATCGGTCAAATCATTGATCTCACTGGAGACAGTTATCTCAACCCCGTACCCGCCGTATACGACAACGGGCAGCACCCGCGCCCAATCGGCAATATCAAGAGCATCAGCGTCCATCACGACGCGACTGATCGACCGCACGATTACGACTCCGTGGCGCGCTACCACGCTGAAGCTAAGGGGCACTACGAGCGCCTTGGACCTGGTCTTCAGTATCACTACAAGATCGACAACACTGGCCAAATTTTCAAGATCAGGCCGCTCACGACCTGGCTGTATTGTGTGGGCTCGGCCGATAACGAGACCACCCTGGCCGTCTGCCTTGACGGAAACTTCGAGACTCAAGAACCGACACTGGAGCAATGTGAAGCGCTATTCCAGCTCAACAAAGACCTTTGCGAAAATCATCCAGAGTTCCCAGCAACCTGGCCCGAAGTGCGTCCGCACGCCGACTTCAGCCCTACGGCCTGCTGCGGCGCCAACGAGCGCCCCTATATCTACGCGATCCATGACGAGCCATCGGCCCTGATCTTCCCAGCCAATACGGGATATGACTGGCCGAGCCAGCAGCCAGGCTTTGCTCCGCAGCCAGTTTCCACTCCAGTCCCTCCGGCTGTTTCCGTACCAGTCAGGGTTACTGAACCAACTCCGCCTGGCGCAACTGTAGTTTCGACGCCCGTAGCGCCCACTACACCGCCTCCAACTCCCGACCCGGCCAATTTGTCGCCTTGCACCCCTATCGTCGTTCCTGCGACCCCTACGCAGCCCACAACGCAAGCTGGATGGCTGTCAGTATTCGTAACGGCGCTGAAGGCGTTGCTTGGGCTGAAGTAGTGGATGATCCACGGTTAGCCCTCCTAGGAAAGTACACGCCGGAAGGGCGGCTCACGCCTGGATACGGGCAGCACTATCTCTTCCTGGTTGGCCGCGATGACGTGCATGGCATCCTGATGGAACTCATCAAGGGCGAGACGCTAGGCCTCGACGGCAACGCCTTTGGCTACGACGACGAAGAGATCAACCAGGCGATTCTCGATCTGTTTAAGGTGCCGAGCGTCCGCGTACAGATCACTCTCGACAAGTCTCAGGCCGGGGGCGTGCATGAGACAAAGATCGTCGCAGCCGATCGTCAGCAAGATCCGGCGGACTTCGCCAACTCGTTTGCCATCGGGCAGTCGGCCACACATCAGATCAGCCACACAAAAGGCTTCGTCTTCTTGGGTCAAGGGGTTTGGTGCGAAGGCAGTACGAATCTGTCAGGCTCCGGTGAGGGCCAGGGCATCAGCCTGAAGGCCGATGTGAAGAATCCAGCAGGATTCAAGGCCCAGAACAACACTATGGTGGTCTCGACTAATCCCGTGGGACTCATGCGGTTCAAGGTGCAGTTAGACGCTGAGCACCAAATCGCAAAAGCTCAAATGAACGATGTTAAAGTAAGAGCATAAATAGGATTTCGTAATGAACAATGATTCAGCGTTCGTAAGAGCCATTCGTACTGCCATACAAGCGATCTTGGGTGTCCTTGTCGGTTTGGTAACCACCATATGGGCGGTTCCCGGCGTACCAGCCGCGACTGTCAATTACCTATCTAGTAATGCGCTTAGCGTTGCTTTGGCGGTCGGTATTCCGGCCGGAGTGGCCGCTTTCATCTGGAACTATCTCCGCAAGGACGTTCCCAACTTCCCAAGTATCACGAAATAGTAGATACTCAATTCGGAGTTCAGTGAAAATGCAGGTATGAGCGTCGACCCGAAGGGGTCCATGGCTCGAAAGCCCCAACCAAAACAGTTGGGGCTTTTTTATTGCCCGTTGCACTTATGTCCAAAACGGCTCATAAAAAGGGAGCAAGTCGCCCTTTAAAAATTGGAGCAAACAAATGGACCCAACTGAAGCACTCAAAGAACTCCGTATGCGCATCCAGATGGCTCAAATGGCCCTGGATGGAAGCCTGGACGCCCCCATAGAGGGCGGTAGCGAAGAGAACCTCTCGCGCATCGTCGACCTGTTCACGGGGCTCGACTCCTGGCTCGATCGCGGGGGAGTACTCCCGCAGCAATGGGAGAAGACAATCCGCTCCGGCTGGTAGTCCCACCAAACCAAAACCCTCACCTGGCGCTTTCGTGCGCCCAAAAACAGATAGGAACGATCATGGCCCACGAAGTGGAAAACATGATGTCAGTGCGAGAAATACCGTGGCATGGCCTCGGCAATGTCCTGCCCGAGTACCCCAAGAGCAAGCAAGAACTGCTCGAAGCCGCCGGCCTGGACTGGGAAGTGGGGGAGTTGCCTGTAGAGGTGCCCCTGCCCAACGGTCAACGACTGATGGCCCTCGACAAGAAGGGCATCGTCCGACTCAGCGACAATACGCTGCTGTCCATTATGGGCGGTAGCTACCAGCCGATTCAGCCTCACCAGCTTGTCGACTTCGCCTTCAGTCTGCTCGACGTCACCCAAAAGGAATTCGAGCAATCAGACGGCGAGCCGCCCATTCTGTTTGAGACGGCGATGAGCCTGGCTGGAGGCCGCGTCAACACCTTGATGGCCCGCGTACCCCGCGACATCAAGATTGGCGGCAGCGATCCGGTGAATCTCTACCTGGGATTTGTGAACTCGCACGATGGCAGCCTGCGCTTCGGCGTCCATGCGACCCCCATTCGGGAAGTCTGCATGAACACGCTCAACGCTGGCCTCAAAGCCGCCGTGCAGTCCTGGAGCGTCAAGCACACCGCTTCGGCGCTCACCTCGATTGACGAGGCTCGCCGAACACTCAACCTCACCTGGCAATACGCCGATGAGTTTGAGAAGCAGATGAACGCCCTGCTCGACCAGGACTTCACCAAGCGGCAGTTCGAGCAGATGGTGCAAAAGCTCTTCCCAAAGACCGCCAAGGAATCTGCCCCGTTCTCACGGGAGCAGTACGCCATGATCGGGCTGCTGGAGAGCTCACCCACCATCGACGACGGCCTGCGCTACACCAAGTACGGCGCGTTTAACGCCGTCACGGAGTACGCAGACTGGGGCACTCGTTACAACGAGGGCTCTGCCTCCATCGAAGAGAAGCGAACCCTGAATGTGCTGTTTGGCCGAGCGAAAGTCGCGGCCGACAAGGCATTCACCTACCTCGCCTAAAGGGGGTGAGAGCAATGTCTGAAACCGAGAAAGACACCTGGATTTCTCCGCGCAAGAAGCAGTACCTGGCCAAGCGAGAAGCTTTCGAGCTCTACCTGCTGCAACGTGAGATTGAGCAGGGCTTCTGCCCACGGTGCGGCCGTCCCAACTGCACTGAGCACGAGTCGGCCTGATGGCTGACCACGAGGTCATGATCAGCGGCCTCCGCAACCTCATCGAGAAGTACACCGCACGCGGTGACTCCGAAACGGTTGCCGTTTACCAGGACTCCCTTGCCAAATACACGGGGGAAAATCCTGAGAAATTGTTTTGAACGCCTTGCCCCCAGGCTATAAATGGGGGTTTTACTTTGTGTTAAATTGAAATCATAAGAGATTTTCACCATGGCAAAGTTGCATGTTGAGTCCGAAGAAGCAGTCATGCGGCAGATCGCTAGCCATCTACAGACCTTCTGGCCGAACGCGCTCTATCACGTGGACTTCGGCTCAGGACTTCACATGACGATGGGCCAGGCGCGCAAGCAGATTGGCTTAAACGGCCGGCGCGGGCATCCCGATGTCGTGATTTACGAACCGCGCGGCAGTTTCGCGGGCCTCGCCATTGAGGTGAAGCGCGACGGTGAGCCCATCTACAAACGCGACAAGAGCCCTGTCACGCCTCATGTCGGTGAGCAGATCAAGTACCTGGGGGAGTTGGCCGTCCGCGGTTGGTACGCGGTGTTCGGCATCGGAGCTCCCGACTGCCTACAGCTGATCGACGACTATTTGAGCGGCAAACTACAGCCAGAATCTGACCAGGATTAGCGCCAATTCCTGATCCATTTTCGCACTCGATTGTACCCAAATGTTGAACTGACGATTTTGCCCGCGGCACGGCAATGTTGAGTATGGATAACTCACTATACGAAGCATCGGTTGCTTACACCGAAGACAGCGGACTAGATGTACACCACCGGGAGTGGTCGAAGATCCGGATAAACCCGGCGACAGGAAAGCGAATTGCCGAAGCCTTCGACGAAGCACCCCATACGCTGACCTACTTTGCCAACCTCTCATATCAGAGGTTCGCGGCTGATATTCGCCGGCAGTATGACTTTCTCACTCGCACGCTTAGCTACGACGTTCAGATGGTCGATCAAGACCCATACAAATGCTCGGCCGAACTCTTCGCGGACTTAGACCAAGGTCAGCTGAAGGTCTATTCCACAAAAGCCTCGGGCAATCCCCATCCTTTGCTGAGCGACAAGGATCACGATGCCTTTCGAGCGGTGCATGACGCTTTTGGGCATGGCTCGATTCGGGCTTCTTTTGGACTCAACGGGGAAGAGGCCGCTTGGCTGAAGCACTCCGAGATGTTCTCGATTCTTGCTCGGCCAGCGTTGACCACCGAAACCCGGGGCCACACCTGCGTTTTCTTCTTCATCAACGGTGGTCGCTACTTTGCCCGGCAGAAGGCGATTCTCTTACCCCGCGAGTTCTGGCCGTGAAGCACTGCGAGCATTGCGATTACGAGTACGACGGCGAAACCACTTGCATGTGCCTTACCTACCGGCGACTCATGGAGGACGGGCAGTACGACAGGGTTCCGATTATCTGGATTCTCAATCAATGGGAGTACCAGCTATCTTGCTCACGCTGTAAGGCAAGTTACTGGCCTCAAGAGGATTGCGATTGCGCCATCTATCGCGCAAACCCGTCCGTTGCCCCACCGTGGTGGCAACCGTGACTTTAGACGAACAGTGGATAGAGGATCAGCTGGCCGACTGGCCCCCTCTGTCTGCGGCACGACGGGTGCGTATCGCTGCTCTACTCAATCTTCTCGCCGTCGGACCACGTAATAGCGGGGGTCGAATTTCTTGGGAGCCGTCGTTGGCTTCGGAAGCACGTCAATCCGCCACAGAACCTCCTGAAGAATTGCTCGCCGCCGGCTGAGGTTCGCACCTTTCCATTCATCTCTTACATCAGCGCCGACCGGAGCCTGCATAGTCCGGCGGCGCTTTTCTGTGCCCCGTTGCTGCCTGAGAGCATTGAGGGCTGCTTCCTTACGAGCCTGGGCGGCGAAGAATACGGAATCGCTCATCCGACCCGCCGTCCATTCGTCGATTAGGGCGGAGAGGGATTTTTCGGCGCCGGTAATCTCCCCATCCAGCACGTTTCCGGCCGATTCGTACCCTACCGGCTCCAGCGCTTGACGCTCCAAGTAGCGCAGCACCAACTCAGTGACATGGTCATCAATCGGGGTGGCCTTGCGGACGGTGTTTCCGCAACCGACGCCGGTTGGGCAGCGATATTCCGGCGCACCCTTGGCGAACGCGCCGAACATCTTGCTCCCGCACTGGCAGCGGAGAAAGCCACTCAAGAGATACTTGCGGTCGATCCGGCCAGCGTTGGGGTTGCGGGCCTTGTCCGTGAGCATCACCACCAGCGCTTCCCACGTCGGCATATCCAAGATCGGTTTCCAGATCGCTTTGACTGGCTCGCCATTATCGCCCAGCAAGATCGCTCCCTTGTACTCCCGGAGTCCGGCCATACGGGGGTGAATCATTAGGCGCTTCAGGACTCCCCGGTTCCATCGCACGCTACCGCCAGGTGTTGATATGCCCCGCTCGTCAAAGTCGCGGCAAATACTCACGAGGCTTTCGCCGAGGAGAGTGCGCTTCGCGGCTTCCAGGACAACAGCGGCGTGCTCAGGATTGATGGTGATGTGGTCAGGCATGTACCCGTAGGGTGTTCGGCCGCCGCCACTGAGTTGGCCTTGTTGGGCTCGTTGGAGCTGGGCACGTGCAACCCGGCGGCCGGTATCGGCAGACGATTTGTTGGCAACGTTTACGAGTAGACGTGCTATAAAACGGCCATCCGGCGTGGAAAGGTCGATGTCGCCTTGGACGGTGCCAAACACTAGGTGGGGCTTCGCGTCATACAGGTCAATCAGGCGTTCCAAATCGCGAGGCTGACGGGCAATCCTGTCGATGTCATAGACCGAGACGCCGGCAATGAGTCCACCCTCAAGGTCAGCCAACATCTGCTCCCACGCTGGTCGTCGGATGTGCTTCTTATAGGCGCTAACCGAGTTGTCGGTGTATACCTGTGCTACCTGCCAGCCCATGCGTTTGCAGAGTTGGCGGGCATCCTGTTCCTGGCGCACCACACCGGCCCCGGTGTTCTCGTCATCCAGGCTGATTCGTGAATAGACTCCCACCTCGATCATGTGACTAGCCTAAGTCAAGATACCGTCGTCTGGCGCGAGCAGCACGGTCCGTTCGCTTCGGTGGAGGACCTCGATGCAGTGGATGGTGTCGGTCCCAAGATGATGGAATCCCTTCTGCCCTTGGTGACGGTTTAGGGTGCATGGAGCCAAGGTGAGCCCGGGCCGCGTCGACCTTCGGCTGGTCCCGTCTGCCATTCTGACGTGGGCTGTTTCCCTTGCGGGCACCTATCTGCCTTCGCTGTGGACGGGAGTTGTGTGCGTGGCTTTGGGTGTCGCCGCGTGCCTTCTTTTCACCGCCCGGGCCGTGGTCCTGCGAAGCCTGAGGACCTTTACAGCCACTCTGGCCGTAGCGTGCTTGTTCGGAGCGGCCGTGGCCGCCCATGCGGCAATGGAAGCGGGCCCGCGCCAGGACGGTCCGGTTGCCGATGCTGCGGCTACACGCGATTCCGTTGTCATTCACGTGCTGATCGTGGGTGATCCTCGCGAACTGGGCACGGATTCACGTGGATCCGGACGCTGGGCCGTACCGGCCGAAGTAATCGATATTGCGGCCGACGGCATGCTCATCCGTTCCCGCACAAGAATTCTGCTGACTGGAGGCGAAGGCTGGGACCAAGTCGTCAGGGGACAGGAGGTAAGAACCGCCGGAAAACTAAAGCCGGCAAAACCAGGACAGGTCGAGGCCGGTGTTCTTGCCGCCGCCACCCCGCCCATGCGGCCGGACTCGCGGCACAGTCCTGAAGCTCAAAGCAACCCGGCAGCACTTGCCAACATTCCCCTGGGTCCAGCGCAATTGAAAAGGCAATTCGCCTCGGCCGCCGAATGGATAAAGGGCGACGCCGCCGGGCTCCTGCCCGGGATGGTCACGGGCGACACGACCGGCTTGGACGAAAGCCTGGAAACGGCCATGAAGACCACTGGCACCACCCACCTCACTGCGGTCAGCGGCGCAAATTGCAGCCTCATTCTTGGCGGCCTCGTGCTCCTCGCGAGGAGCTTTCGGCTTGCCAGGGGAGTGGCGGCAATCGTGGCCCTGTGGGGATTGGCGGCTTTTGTCATGATGGTGGGGCCGGACGCGAGCGTCCTGAGGGCGGCGGTCATGGGTGCTATCGGCCTCAGCGCGCTGAGTGCCGGGAGGCAGGGGAGGAGCCTGGGCTTTCTCTGCCTTGCCGTGACTGGCCTACTCATCTTGGACCCCTCACTTGGTACGAGCATCGGATTTCTCCTGTCGGTCCTGGCCACGCTGGGAATTGTCCTCTTGGCACGGCCCATCGCATCCTGGGCTCCAGCATGGGTACCGTCGTGGCTAGCGTCCGCCGTTGCCGTCCCCTTGAGCGCGCAGCTTCTGTGCGGTCCGGTCATCGTGGCCTTGCAACCGCAGTTCTCCAGCTATTCACTGCTGACGAATATCGCCGTTGCTCCGTTTGTCGCACCCGTGACGATCCTGGGAACCATTGCGGTTCCCCTCGTGCCGCTGCTTCCTTGGCTTTCGGTTGTTCCCATAGCCGCTGCCGGGGCCAGCGCGGCGATGGTGGCAGCAATCGCCAGGTTTTTCGCAGGACTTCCGGGGGCGGCCCTGCCATGGCCGGAAGGTCCCACGGGAATCGTCACCATGATTCTCTGGTCGGTTGGGACCATCTTGATGGTGTGGCTGGTCGTGCATCCAACGTGGGTGGTCTCAGCCGTACTCTCATTGCACCGCCGCTTGGTGTTCCTTATAGCCGCGGGGGAGTCGGCTGTCCGTCGCTGGCCGGACTGAGGGCCATTCCGCCGGCTCGCCGCCGCCTGTTATGCGGGTCGCAGGGTTGAGGAACACCGCCCGGGACGCTGCACGTGGGAGACTGGGACCAAAGCAAAACCCTTCTGGAAGGAAGCGACATTGGCTGCTGGCCAGGTCTCCAAGGCCAAAACCTCCGCGGCGAACACCGCCAGCTGGCGGGACGTTACCCCGTCCGCGGTAGTGCTCATCACCGGCCCTGAGGAGTACCTCGGAATCCGGGCCATGGATCGGATCCGCTCGCAGGTGCGGGCGGCGGCACCGGAAGTGGAAATCAGCAGGCTCAATGCCGGAAGCTACGAGACCGGTTCCCTCGCAATGGCGGTCACGCCGTCGTTGTTCGATGAGGCCAAACTCATCGAGATCGAGGGCCTCGAATCGATGACCGATGCCTTCCTCGCCGATGCCTTGAAATACGTAGCCCAACCGGAGAACGACGTCGTGTTGGTCCTTCGCCACGGTGGCGGGGTGCGCGGAAAGAAGCTCCTGGACGCCATCAAGTCGTCCGGATGGCCGGTGGTGGACTGCCAGCCCTTGAAAAAGGATGCCGAGAAAACAGCATTCGTCGTCTCGGAATTCAAGGCAGGCGGCCGCCGCATCGAAGCGGAAGCTGTCCAGGCCCTCGTCAATGCAGTCGGTGCCAGCCTCTCCGAGCTCGCTGCGGCCTGCAACCAGCTCATCGCGGACGCCACTACCGCGGTCGACGCCGCCACAGTGGAACGCTATTACGGCGGCCGCGTGGAAGCCACGGCATTCAAGGTTGCGGACGCCGCCATGGCCGGTAACGGGCCGCAGGCCCTCTCCAGCCTCCGGCATGCCCTTGCCACCGGGGTTGACCCGGTGCCGCTGGTTGCCGCACTTGCCGCGAAGCTCCGCACCCTTGCCAAGATAGCCGGCGCCCAGGGATCCTCCGCACAGATCGCCAAGCAGCTTGGCATGCAGCCATGGCTCGTGGAACAAGCACAACGCGACGTTCGCCGTTGGACTCCCGAAGGCCTGATCCGTTCCATCCAGGTCACGGCTGAAGCGGACGCCCAGGTAAAGGGCCTCTCGCGGGATCCCGTGTACGCGGTAGAGCACGCCGTCACGGTCATCGCCAACGCGGCCCGCGGCCGCTAGAGGGCTGGTGCCCGGCCGCTAGCCAACTCAGCCGGCGCCGCGAGTTTCATCCCCACGTAGATCCCGCCAGTCCACAAGAAAGTCAACGGCGTGCCGCGACGCGCTCTGCGTGTCACCAGTGCACGAAGAGGCGGCCGGCTGGTACTCAATTTCGGGGCAATCACCACTCAATTTCGGGCAACGACCACTCAAATTCAAGCCAACGGCCGCCCAGGCGGCCCTTTTGACCTTAGTCTTCGTCGTGGAGGAGTCCCTCCTCCGGATGGCGCGCCCGATATGTCAGCTCCCTGAGATGCCGGACGTGTGACTTTGCTTTGGGGACAAGGCCGAGTCTGGGGCCGAGCAAGCCATCTTGGCTGGCGACACCATCAGTCAATTTCCATGTGTGGCTGCGAAAGTCACGGTATGAAAGGAGCATTCATGTCAACTCTCGGTGAGAGTCGGAACCGTACCAACGGCACATTCCGGGGCAAAGTTGCGAAAATGGGAGGCGTCACCTTGGCGCTCTTCCTCACAATATCGGTAGCTTTTCAGGCCACCGTTACGCTAGGCATTTCTTCTGCTCTTGCTACGAACCTTTACTTTGCACTCAATGCTCTATCTTGGGCGGCGATGGCTGCAGCCGTCGTGGCGGCTTTTGGTATTGGAGCAGCACTGGCCGGGGTACTTTTTGGTCTGGTCAAGAAGTGGGCTCTGAAGCAGTTCGTTGCTTGGTAAACCGCTGACACTTACGTGCTAGCCCATGGGGAGGGCCACAATGAACTTACGTAACTTCACCCAAAGGCGTCCTCGTGTATTCGCTGTGGTCCTCTCTGGGTGTAAGGCAACCTTCACTAACGATTTTCGGCGAAGGTCCCATCGACTCCAGGACCTTCTGACGATTTTAGGTTTTACATCCCACGCTGCGGCGGTTAACAATGTACTGACCTTTGGGCATTTGTTGACATTGCTAATCATCGGTTTCGGTATCGTGTGGACGCCTGAGTCGACTGGGTTAACAACCTTGGGAATTCCGCTCAGCACTCCTGACGTAGTGAGCATCGTGGCGGCGCTGTTGGCAATAGCGCGTTTACAAGCGAGGCGTCGCTACAGGCAAGTCCACCGTTTCTGGAACACCGTATCGGCACCCCTGGAGGTGGGGATGCGCTCCGGTTTGGTCCTTACGGATCTTGGTCTCGCCGGCATGCTCATCCTTCAGAACCTGCGGTGGCACAATGTCAATAACCTATTAGCTGCCGGGGCCCTCGTAATCTCATCATTTCTTGTCGTGGCACCCCTGAAGAGAGCGGCGATCCGGGTGCTCGTAGTTTTGATTGTTGCCTTGTCGGCGTGCAGCCTAATTCTTCTATTTACGAATGCACCTTCATTTGATCTCGTTGAAAGCTTCGGCTCCGGATCAGCTTACAAATTGTTGTTGATCCTGGCAGGTACAGTTCTTACGGCCGCGTCCACACCTGCCCTCTACAGGGCCACTGCTCATCCTCGTGCCCTACGTAGCCGAGGGTTGCTGACTGATTTATCAATTAAGGCAGCATGCATTTTTCTCTTGTCAAGCTTGGCCTTGTCCGTCATGGAAATGACACCGTGGCCGTGGACGGCGCCGTTTATTGCTCTTGCTGTTTTCTTCTCGGGTTTAGTTCTGTATCGGTCATCTTTCGTACGGATCTCTTCGCCTGAAACCTTAGGCATTGCCCTATTCTTAGTGAGGCTTAGACCATCCTGGGTAAAGCCGCTCATTATCCGCAGCCTGGTAACTGCGATCGTAGTGACTGCGCCATTGACCTTTGTGTTATGTGTATTCTTCCTTTTAGGAAAGTACACCCAGGCGGCGGTCTTGCTTGTTGCTCTCGTTGGTCTTGAGATAAGCATCGACGCATTGATCGTCCAGCGTCGGACGGCCGTTATGCCGGCCTCGCACATCTCGAAATTGGCGCAGAAATCCAAGCAGGGCTTAGGCGCAGCGCTTTGCGCTGGGCTGGCAGTCGTGTTCTCAGGCATTCTGGGAGCTGTTACACCGCAAGCAGCGCAAAGTCCCTGGCTTGGCGTCACGTCTGGCGCACTGGCTCTCGTGGCTGTTCTCTTGACAGTCCTTGTTCTCAACGACGCACCTGCGTGGGTGCGTGAACTTTCAGCCAGCGGAACTGAGGACACATGAAATCTCTAGCGCGTGTAGATCATGCCTTTGGATCCCACATCATCTTTGACCGTGCCTCTGTAGATCTTCCTGAACGAGGCGTTGTTGCGCTTCGAGGGCCGAATGGATGTGGCAAAACGACCCTACTCAAGCTCCTCGGTGGCATGATCTCGACGTCGTGCACTGAAATCGCGCGGTGGAGAAAGGACTTCACGGCGGTCTATCTAGACACCGACTTTCTTACCCTCGACTACCTCACGGTCGAAGAACACTTGGATATGGTCAGGCCGCTGATCGGCCCGTCGGAGATGCCGGAAGATGACGGGCATCATCTTCTGACTGAACAGATGATGCCAACCAAGGTTGTGGACCTATCCCTCGGACAGCGCCAGCGACTTGTTCTGACAGTAGCTTTGGCACTCAAGAACGTCGATGTCCTACTTCTCGACGAGCCTCTTAACGGAATGGACCAGCAAGGCTCTTTAGTTGCACGCCAGTCAATGCTCGCCGTAGGAAAAAGCCGACTCGTCCTCGTGGCTACCCACGAGGATGACCACTGGACCGACTACGATCTCGCGGTCCGCCAGAAGGATACGATCGAACTGCGCCCAACAGGAGCGCGAAAATGAGCAGTCGTCTCACCAATAGCGTTCGCACTCCTTTCAAAGCCTTGCGTTCCCACTTCCCATATCTGGGCACCGACCTCTTGAAAATTCAGATCGCCATAGCCTGCGGGATTGGTCTTGCTTCTCTCTTCACGTGGGGCAGTAGCAGTGACGTGACCTCGATCAGCGCCCCGGGAATACTTCTGCACAACGCTTCCTTGGCCGTTCTCGCACTTTTTCTGACCCACTACGGTGCGATCGTCATGATGATCCTCAACGGCATTTGGCTAGGGATGGGGCTGGTTGCAAGTGCCGCGGCTATTGGCCTCCACCAGACCTTTGCGCTCACCGTAGTCCACATTCCACTCGAGATCGTGGCGTGGGCACTCACAATCCAAGGGGCACGCCTATTTTGGCCAACACTTCTCGGAATGATCAGAGGAGGACACACTTGGCGTCATGTGGCTCAAAAGATGCGCGAAGTCCTCATCACCGCAGCTACCTTCTACTTCCTGGCGGCCCTCGCCGAGTGGGCCGAACACGCACTACTCGAAAGGTAAGTCATGACCTCCGCGAGCCCAAAAACCTCCGACCCTCCCGCACCGCAGAGCCCGAAGAAAATCAACCCAGTCTGGATCATCTGCCTACTGCTCGCATACACTGCTGCTGCCCAATTCGCAGTGGGATCGAGCATTGAACGGCTGGCCACAGAAAATGCCGAACACAACCAGTTTTCGAGCCAAGAGGTGCTCGTGACCTTCCTTCGCGTAGGCGTCATTATCTGGAGTATTCTGGCATCGTTTCTGCAAGGCCTCGTACTGAGGCTTATATACAAGGGCATCGTCAAAGGACATGGCCCCACCCTTGGAGCCAGCTGGTTTTGGGTTCTTCTAGGTCAAATCCCGTTCATGGCCACTGTGCTCGTTATGGGACTGTTTTTGGAGCCCGAAGCGCTCGGTCTCCTCGGTCAAGCCTGGGTGCGTATTCTGTTCGGCACCATCGCAGGGGCCATCTACATTGTGGCTGCCAAGACGGTGTTTGGTGCCCCGAACGGGCGCCTTGCGATTCTCTTCGTCATCGTTGCCGTCGTAAACTCGGTCCTGCTCGTCTCAGGTAGCTCCGCCTTAAATACCTGAGGCCGGCACCCATGGGTGCCGGCCTCACGTTCAGCTCAGTCGAACCGGATAAACCTTAGAGTGCGTTGACCTTTTTGGAGATCGCCGACTTGCGGTTTGCAGCGTTGTTCTTGTGAATAACGCCCTTGCTGACAGCCTTATCCAGCTTACGGCTAGCAGCAACAAGAGCCTTTGCAGCGGCATCCTTGTCCGTGGACTCAACGGCGGTGGCAACGGCGCGGATGGCCGTCTTCAGCTCAGACTTGACGGCGTTGTTACGCAGGCGAGCCTTCTCGTTGGTGAGGATGCGCTTCTTCTGGGACTTGATATTAGCCACGTGTGTGAACTCTCTTTTTAATGCGGAAAATGGTCTAGAGGGTTTTCAGGTTGGCCATCGACTGAGCGGCGTGGGGATGCCTATGGCAGCCAACCATGAGTGGCCGTCGACCTGCACGGACACACAGCCATAAATATTATCAGACTCGGCGCTTTTCCGGGGATTTCGCGTCTATGCCGAGTCGTGTTGCCCGTTGAGCCGGCGCGCCACAAGTTGGAAAGTGCGTTTGTCGAGGACGGCACCCTCCCGCCGGACGTCCGCCGGATTGACGCGAACCACCCGGTCTACCTTGACCTCGCTCGGCCGGCCTTGGGGGTCCCAGGAACCGGTGCCGATGTCGACGTAGTCATCTGAACGGCGGCCGTTGTCGTGGTCTTTGCTGGTCAGCATCAGCCCCAGCAGCCACTCGCCGTCGTGTCCTATCAAAAGGACCGGCCGGTCCTTGCCCTGGGAATAATCCTCTTCGTACGGAACCCAGGACCACACGATCTCTCCCGGGTCCGGTTTGCCGTCGGGATTGGGGGAGTACCGCGGCGACACCGCGCCCCTGAAGTCGCCCGGATACGGGCCGGAAAGCTGCCCGACGTCGGTGCTTGCGTTCTGTGTCCGGTTCGCGTTCGCCGTGGCCCCGCCCTTTGGGGATCGGCGAGGGGGTGTGCCGGCCGGGGGTCCGATGATCCGTCGAAGGTAGCCCAGGGAGCCTTTGAGGAGTCTGCCAAGCAAGTGTGTGTCCGATGCCATGGAACCACCGTACTTTCCCTTGCCGTGCCAGTGCACGAGCGGCGCCGGGTTCATGGGAGACTATTAGTTCAGATATGCGGCATCGGCCGGAATGGTCCAGACCAGTCCGGAGTCCGGCCGTGTGAGTATCGACAGTAAGGACCCTGCGTGTCTCCCATGGCCCGCACCGCACCGGTGCCCGCCGCGACAGATCCGGCCATCATCCGGAACTTCTGCATCATTGCCCACATCGACCACGGTAAATCCACCTTGGCCGACCGCATGTTGCAGTACACCGGCGTCGTTAAGTCCCGCGACATGAAGGCCCAGTATCTGGACCGCATGGATATCGAACGCGAACGTGGCATCACCATCAAGTCCCAGGCTGTCCGCATGCCCTGGGAACTTGACGGCACCAGCTACGCCCTGAACATGATCGATACCCCCGGCCACGTTGACTTCACCTATGAGGTTTCCCGTTCCCTCGCGGCCTGTGAAGGCGCAGTCCTCTTGGTGGACGCCGCGCAAGGCATCGAGGCCCAAACCCTGGCCAACCTCTACCTGGCGATGGAAAACAACCTCACGATCATTCCGGTGCTCAACAAGATCGACCTCCCGGCCGCCCAGCCCGAAAAGTACGCCGCGGAACTCGCGAACCTGATCGGCGGCAACCCCGAGGACGTGCTTCGCGTATCCGGCAAGACCGGCGTGGGCGTGGAGGCCCTGCTGGACAAGATCGTCCGCGATCTTCCGGCTCCCGTCGGCGACCCGGACGCTCCGGCCCGAGCCATGATCTTCGACTCCGTGTACGACACCTACCGCGGCGTGGTCACCTACGTCCGTGTCGTGGACGGCATGCTGCACCCGCGCGAGCGGATCCAGATGATGTCCACCCGCGCCACCCACGAGCTCCTGGAAATCGGTGTCAGCTCTCCGGAGCCCACGCCCTCCAAGGGCCTGGGCGTCGGCGAAGTAGGCTACTTGATCACCGGCGTGAAGGACGTCCGCCAGTCAAAGGTCGGCGACACCGTGACCAACCTGGCCAAGCCCGCTTCGCAATCCCTCGCCGGTTACGCCGATGCCAAGCCTATGGTCTTCTCCGGCTTGTATCCCTTGGACGGCACGGACTATCCCGTGCTCCGGGATGCCCTTGAGAAGCTCATGCTCAACGACGCAGCACTCATCTACGAACCTGAGACGTCTGCCGCCCTGGGCTTCGGTTTCCGCGTGGGCTTCCTTGGCCTGCTGCACTTGGAAATCACCCGTGAACGCCTCGAGCGCGAGTACAACCTCGACCTCATCTCCACCGCTCCCAACGTTGAGTACGAGGTCACGCTGGAGGACAAGCGGGTCCTGCACGTCACCAACCCGAGCGAATACCCCACCGGCAAGATCTCGGAGGTGCGCGAACCCATGGTGTCCGCCACCATCCTGGCGCCGAATGAGTTCGTGGGCGCCATCATGGAGCTGTGCCAGAGCCGCCGCGGCGTCATGGGCGGCATGGACTACCTCTCCGAAGACCGGGTGGAAATCCGGTACCGCCTTCCGCTGGCCGAAATCGTCTTCGATTTCTTCGACATCCTCAAGTCCAAGACCCGCGGCTACGGTTCGCTGGACTGGAAGGCCGACGGCGAGCAGGTCGCCGACCTGGTCAAGGTGGACATCATGCTCCAGGGCGAGCAGGTTGACGCTTTCAGTGCCATCACCCACCGCGACAAGGCCTACGCCTACGGCGTCATGATGACAGGCAAGCTGCGCGAACTCATTCCCCGCCAGCAGTTCGAGGTGCCTATCCAGGCCGCTATCGGTTCGCGGATCATTGCGCGTGAGAGCATCCGCGCCATTCGCAAGGACGTCCTTGCCAAGTGCTATGGCGGTGACATCACCCGAAAGCGCAAACTTCTGGAAAAGCAGAAGGAAGGCAAGAAGCGCATGAAGATGGTGGGCCGCGTGGAAGTTCCACAGGAAGCGTTCATCGCAGCCCTGACCACCGACGAATCCAAGGACAAGGCCAAGAAGTAATGCGGCTTTTCGCCCGGGACACCACGGGACAGGCGCGCACTGTAGCGGCGCGCACAGGACGTGCACGAGGGGAAATCAGTGCCTAGCGTTCTTCCCCTCGGTGATCCGGCACCTGCGGACGGACTCTTGCCGCCGCAGGTGCTCGACGGCGTCGATTCACGCAAGTTTGGACTATACGTCCACATACCTTTCTGTGCCGTCCGTTGCGGATACTGCGATTTCAACACGTACACCGCCACCGAGCTTGGCGGCGGTGCCTCCCAGGACGCCTACGCGTCTACCGCCATTTCGGAAGTGGAGTTCGCCGTCCGGGCCATGGACGCCTCCGGGCTGCCGCAACGGCACCTGAGCACGGTGTTCTTCGGCGGCGGGACGCCGACCCTGCTGCCTGCCGAAGATCTCGCACGCATCCTGACGGCCGCCGTCGGGCACTGGGGCCTGGAAGCGGGAGCCGAAGTCACCACTGAGGCGAACCCGGACTCCGTGACGCCAGAGTCCCTCCAGCTGCTCGCAGACGCCGGCTTCACCCGGGTTTCCTTTGGCATGCAGTCGGCGGTCCCTCACGTGCTCAAGGTCCTGGACCGTACACACACTCCCAGCCGGGTCCCGTTGGTGGTCCAATGGGCGCGCGACGCCGGCCTTGCTGTAAGCCTCGACCTCATCTACGGCACCCCGGGTGAGTCGATGGCTGATTGGCAGACGTCACTGGAGACTGCCTTGTCCTACGGTCCGGACCACATCAGTGCCTATGCGCTGATTGTGGAAGAAGGCACCAAGCTGGCGTCCCAGATCCGGCGCGGAGAAGTTCCCGGAATCGACGACGACGACCACGCCGCCAAATACGAACTCGCCGATCAGCTGATCAGCGCCGCAGGCCTGGACTGGTACGAGGTCAGCAATTGGTCCCGCACACCCGAACAGGCGTGCAAACACAACCTTGCCTACTGGCGGGGAGACGATTGGTGGGGCATCGGACCCGGCGCGCACTCCCACATGGGCGGCGTCCGCTGGTGGAACGTCAAACACCCCACCGCCTATGCCAACAGGCTCGGTAGCGGAGTGTCGCCGGCCGCTGGCCGTGAAACGCTCGACGCCGGAACCCGGGAAGTGGAACGCATCATGCTGGAGGCGCGCCTCGGAACCGGGCTTCAAGTCGACGCGCTCGACAAGGTGGGCCGGCACGCCGTCGCAGGCCTCATTGCAGACGGCCTGGTTGAGCCTGGAGCGGCCTTCCAAGGACGGTTGGTCCTGACACTCAAAGGCCGGCTACTCGCGGATGCGGTGGTCCGCCGGATCCTTCCGGACTAGCGGCAGGCGCTAGCGCCCGGCGCGGGAGCCGGCATCGGACCCGCGAAGACCGGCTACTTGATCCAGCGCAGGTTGAAACGGTAGCGGTGCGGCTGTCCGTGGTTGACGCGGATTCCGGCGGACACCGAGAAGCAGGTCACGGCGACCCAGATTGCCGTGGCAAGGACAGCGAACAAGTTTCCCACCACCGGGAGCAAGACAAGGACGTTGGCGAGCACTGCAGCAATCGTCGGAGGCAGGGTGAAGTTGAGCGCTTCCTTGGATTCCTGTGCCGTGAAGGGGCCACGTTCGCGGAAGATCAGGTAGATCAGAAGCGAAGGAACGCAGCCAAGGATCCCGCCGAAGTGCGCCAGTGTTGCCCACTGCCGGTCTTCCGAGGCGGTCAAGGGCAGCGCGTTGGCAGGAACGCCGTGGTACTGGGACTGGCCCGAGGTGCCGTCCCGATCGTCAGGAGCGTTGTCTGCCACAGTATCTTCCTTCGAGTATCTATCGGTGCAGTGTTGCTGTCCCAGAATACTTGCTCGGCACGCGATCAGCCGACCAACTCCTCTGCCCGGGGCACGCAATCATCACGGAACGGTCAGGAAATCGATCACTTCCTCCACGCGACCCAGCAAAGAGGCCTCCAAATCCGCGTAGCTGTGGACGGCGCCCAGAAGCTTCTGCCAACCCAGCCCGACATCTTCGGCCGTCTCATGCGGCCAGCCGAACGACCTCAGGATGCCGGTCTTCCAGTCCGTGCCACGCGCGATGGTTGGCCATTGCTCGATCCCCAACACCTTGGGCCGGATTGCCTGCCAGACGTCCACGTAGGGATGTCCCACGATCAGGACGTTTCCCGCGGCGCCCGGCAGTGTCATGGCGTCGGCAGCAATCCGCGACTCCTTCGAATCCGGTACCAAGTGGTCCACGAGGATTCCGAGCCGGCGGCCCGGGCCGGGGGAGAACCCGGCAATGGCCGCCTTGAGATCGTCCACGCCGTGCAAGGGCTCGACGACGATGCCCTCCACCCGGAGATCATCTCCCCACACCTTTTCCACGAGTTCGGCGTCGTGCTTGCCTTCCACCCAGATCCGGCTCGCCTTGGCGACTTGGGCCCGCTGCCCGGCGACGCGGACGGATCCCGATGCCGTCCTGCCTGCTTGCGCCGCGCCCTTGGCGGCCGCGGCGCGTGGAGCCGGCGGCACGAGCTTCACTGCCTGTCCCTCCAGGAGGAATCCGAATCCGAGCCGGAACGATTTGGCCTTTCCCCGCCGATCCTCAAGCACCACGATGTGCATGCCACCGGACTTCTCCACCCTGGTCACGGCCCCGACCCAACCGGACTGCACGTCCTCGAGAACCATCCCGCGTTCAACGGGCACCTCAGGCAGTTGCCGTTTGGCAGGCGAGGAGAGGTCTTGCGGGCCCCAATTGTCGTAAGACACGGTCTTCACACCACTTTGCGCTAGGGGGTTGGTCACGGTCCGTGGCATTTCCCAGGACCGCGCGGGAACCATGTTCGCCGCGAGCGGTACCAATGCTAACAACGAGGTGGCTCATACTAGACTTGTTAGCACTTGGGCATGTTGAGTGCTAATTGTTGAAATACCGGATTGTTGAGTACCGGCTGTTGAATGGAGGTGGGCAGTGAGCGAACCACGCAAGCTTGAAGTGTTACGCGCCATCGTGGAGGACTACGTTCACTCCCGCGAGCCAGTCGGTTCCAAAGCCTTGGTCGAACGGCACCATTTGGGAGTGTCGAGCGCCACCATCCGCAATGACATGGCCCTCTTGGAAGAAGAAGGCCTCATTGCAGCACCACACACCAGTGCGGGCCGCATTCCTACGGACAAGGGCTACCGCCTGTTCGTCGACCGTATTTCCGAGGTCAAGCCGCTTTCGGCCGCCGAGCGCCGGGCCATCCACTCGTTGCTTGAGGGACCAGACGACGTCGAGGACATCCTTGAGCGGACCGTCCGGCTCCTCTCCCAACTGACCAACCAGGTCGCCGTCGTCCAGTATCCGCACCTGAGCCGCGCGCGTGTCCGGCACATTGAGTTTGTCCTTTTGGCACCGCGCCAGGTCTTGGTGGTGTTGATCGCCGATTCGGGCAAAGTGGAACAGGGCGTTGTGCACGCAGCGACAGACGCCACTGACGAAGAGCTCATGGCCTTGCGGGCGCGATTCCTTGGAAGCATTGCCGGCTCCCAGCTCGACCTCATGCCGCAAGTCCTGCCCTCGGTGGTTGCCTTGTGCCCGCCGGCGCTTCGGAACCTTGCGGGCGCCCTTGCCCACGGCCTGGAAAGGCTTGCCGAGCGGAGCCGCGACGAACGCATGGTCATGGCGGGCACGGCAAACCTGGCCCGCTCCAACGTGGACTTCCCCTTGAGCATCGGTCCGGTCCTCGAAGCGCTTGAGGAGCAGGTGGTCATGTTGCGGCTGTTGTCGGACATGGCGGAGGACCCCCGGGGCGTCACGGTGAGCATCGGCCGCGAAAACCCCTATGACGGCCTGTCCGAGGCTTCGGTGGTTGCCACGGGCTACGGTCCGGGCAGCAGTGCCAAGATCGGCATTCTTGGACCCACCCGCATGGACTATCCCAACACCATGGCGGCCGTCCGTGCCGTCGCACGCTACCTTTCCCGCATTCTGGGCGGCTGACGGCCTCGGCTGGAAACCGCCTCGCAAGAAAAGCAGTGGAACCGTAAACAAGGAAGAGATATCGACTTTGAGCAGTCACTATGACGTTCTGGGCGTCTCGTCGGAAGCAACCGGCGAGGAGATCAAGAAGGCCTACCGCAAGCTCGCACGCAAGCTGCACCCCGATGTGAACCCCGGGGCGGGCGCTGCCGAGGAATTCAAGGCGGTGACCCACGCTTACGAGGTCCTCTCCGACCCCCAGAAGCGCCGCGTCTACGACGCCACCGGCAACGAGAACGGGACCGACAACGGTTTCGGCGGAGGCTACGCGGGCCAAGGATTCGCCTTCCAAGACATCTTCGACACCTTCTTCGGCGGAGGAGGAGGCGGCATGCAGGGCCCCGCATCACGCATGCGCCGCGGGCAGGACGCCCTGATCAGTGTGCGCATCGACTTGCGCGAGGCAGTGTTCGGTGTCAACAAAAAGCTTGAGGTGGACACCGCTGTCATCTGTCCCACGTGCGAAGGCTCATGCTGCCGTCCGGGCACCCACCCGGAGCGCTGCGACATCTGTGGCGGCTCGGGCCAGGTCCAGCGGGCTGTCCGCTCGATCCTCGGCCAGGTCATGACTGCCGCACCGTGTGGATCGTGCGAAGGTTTCGGCTCGATCATCAAGGATCCTTGTAATGAGTGCAACGGCCAGGGCCGCATCCGCAGCCGCCGTTCACTGACCGTCAAGGTGCCTGGCGGCGTCGCCACCGGGACCCGCATCCAGCTGTCGTCGCAAGGCGAAGCAGGTCCCGCGGGCGGTCCTCCCGGTGACCTCTACGTGGAGATCCGGGTCAACAGCGATTCCACCTACATCCGGGAAGGCGACGACCTTCACGCCACGCTGAGCGTTCCCATGACTGCCGCGGCACTGGGTACCGAGTTGCAGCTTGAGACTTTCGACGGTCCCCAGGAGATCGACGTCAAGTCCGGCACGCAGTCCGGCGAAGTCATCACCCTCCGTGGACTCGGCGTCACCCATCTCCGCGGCTACGGCAGGGGAGACCTCAAGGTGCACCTGCACGTTGAGACGCCCGGCAAGCTCGACGCCGCACAGGAAGACCTGCTTCGCCAACTGGCAAAATTGCGCGGAGAGCAGTTCACCGAAGGCAAGCTTGTGGCCAGCGGCGGGATGTTCGCGAAGCTGCGGGACAAGCTCGGTAACCTGTAGCGGTGAGCAACCCCGTATTCTTCACCGCAGCCGGAACGCTTGACGGGCTCGGCCCTGGTGACACTTTCGTGCTCGACGGCGCCGAAGCCAGGCATGCTGTCACCGTCAAACGCCTGGAAATCGGCGAAGCCGTCGATATTGCCGACGGCGCCGGAAAACGGCTCACGGGCACCGTGACCGAATCCGGGCAGGGAACCCTCACAGTCCTTGCCACCGCTGTCCAGGAGGAGCACCAACCAACCGTACGGCTCGTGTTGGTCCAGGCCCTCGCGAAGGGCGACCGTGACGAACTTGCCGTCGAGACGGCAACGGAACTCGGGATCGACGCCGTCGTGCCCTGGCAGGCGGAGCGTTCCATTGTCCGTTGGAAGGGTGACAGGGCGGCCAAAGCCCACGCGAAGTGGCAGTCCGTCGCCACGGCAGCCGCAAAGCAGGCGCGGCGCGCGTGGATTCCCGAGGTGCGTTCCGCCGTCGACGGCTCCGGCCTGGCTGCAGCGGTTGCCGCGGCTGACTTGGCGATCATCCTGCATGAGGACGCGAAACGTCCGCTGCGGGATGTCTTGGACAAGTGGCAGGCCGGGGTTTTCGACGCGGATACCGGAGCGGGTCGCGAAGTCCTGCTCATCGTCGGCCCGGAGGGTGGCATTTCACCGCGCGAAGTGACGAAGCTCAGCGACGTCGGCGCGGTCACCGCGCTCTTGGGCCACCACGTGCTTCGCTCGTCGACGGCGGGACCCGCCGCCGTCGTGCTGGCCAGTGACATTCTGGGGCGCTGGTAGCCCGTAGCGCACGTCCTGGATCAGCGAACGTCCTCAGCGAACGGTGAAACTTCGGGTATCCGTCGCGACGTCGGCATCGTTGGGTCCCACCAGGGAAACCCGCAATTCATAGCGACCCGCCCCGAGCCCCACTGTGAGGCTGAAGGCTCCACCTTGTCCGGGCACGGTAGAAGCAGTGGTCTGCCCGGCGAGGTAGGAGGACTTGTCGCCGTTTGAGTTCTCGCGGAGGATTTGCCAATGCAGTTTCTTCGAGGGGTCCGTGCTCCGGCCGTTGAACTTGACCGGACCGGCAGGCAAAGTCAGATCCTCCTGGGGGTCAATGATCCACACCGGCGCCACCATGGATGCGTCGCGGACCATCGGATCGCCTAGTTTGACCTGCCCGAATGCCATGTAGTCCGTGTGCCCGTCGACCAGGATGGTCACCTTGATCTGCTGTCCTGAGTCGATCAGGCCTGAACTCGCGGCCGCAGCGGTGGCGGTATAGACGAGTTCCTGGACCGCCCGCTGAGCCATCCCGGGATCCAGATTGGAATTGAACGCGTCGCGGGAAACATCGACCGTGACGACGTTCTTACCGGAAATCGAGGTCGCCAGGCTGCCTGGGTTCTGCCACGGCGTGAAGAAATCGTGATCCAACGGCTTCTGGGACATCATGATCCGCAGGGCCGTGGTGATGGGGTTCTCGTTGCCAGGGTTGTCACGGAATTCGCGGTACAGGAAGGTGTCCGTGTCGCTACGCCCGATCCAATACACGGGGATCTTGTTTGAGGCCTGGGTTGTTTCGAGCGGAGCATTGCTGTCCGGCACCGTCTGCAGCGCAACTGTCGGGGTGGGGATCGGAGTCGTTGATCCCTGTCCCGTGCGATCGGCAATGCAGCCCGACAGGAAAAAGGCAGCCGTCAAAGCGGTCACAAGCATCGCGGAGCGTTTCCGGATGCGTGTGCCGTGTTGAGTGACGGCTGGCCTGGTGATGGTGGATTCCTGCTCGTGTTCGGCCGCGGTGGTGCGGGGGAGTCATGCGCCCGGTGGCCGGGCACAGGGGCGTTTTGCCCATGAATCAGCTTGTCACAGTCTCCCGGGCCCCGGCTGGCGTTTCGATACCCCGGCGACCAACTGCAATCCGATTGATACGAGGTCGATGCCGAGTTGATACCAAAGCGGCATGGATCGGCCGTCCGCGGCCCCGCCGGGCACGGTCTGGAACCACCCCGGAGACTGGCTGGCGTAGGATTGAAAGCAATCCGAGGCCCGCGATCGTGCGCCCATCCAGCAGACGGACATCGGAGAAAATCGATGGACATCACCAAGCCGGAGGAGCAGAGGCCGCAAGGCCAGCACTATGACAGAATCATTGAACGGGCGGCCCAAGGCCGGCAGCGTTGACACAGGTCCGGCCGAGTTCCCACACTCTGTCCCGGGCGCCCGGACGGAAGTTGTCATCTTTGACAACTCGGATCAGATGGTTCAGACCCTTGGCAGCCATGACGAGGCGTTGCGCTACATCGAAGCCCAGTTCCCCGGCGTCGACTTTCATGTGCGCGGCAACGAGCTCTCCTTCAGCGGACCGTCGAGCGATGTTCCCCGGATCATGCGGCTTCTGGAAGAAGTCCGCGGCCTGGTCGGCAAGGGCACGGTCATCACCCCGGACGTGCTGCAGCAACTCGTGTCCTTGTTGCGCAGCCAGTCCCTCCAAAACCCCGTGGAAGTCCTGACCCACAACATCCTTTCGAGCCGCGGGCGCACCATCCGCCCCAAAACGCTCAACCAGAAGAACTATGTCGACGCCATCGACGACAACACCGTCATCTTCGGGATCGGTCCTGCGGGCACGGGCAAAACTTATCTGGCCGTCGCCAAGGCTGTTCAGGCACTGCAGCTCAAGGAAGTCAGCCGTATCATCCTCACGAGGCCGGCCGTCGAAGCCGGAGAGCGCCTCGGCTTCCTGCCGGGGACGCTGAGCGACAAGATCGATCCGTATCTGCGCCCTTTGTACGACGCCTTGCACGACATGATGGACCCGGAATCGATCCCGCGGCTCATGGCCGCCGGGACCATTGAGGTAGCACCGCTCGCTTACATGCGCGGCCGCACGCTCAACGACGCGTTCATCATTCTTGACGAGGCGCAGAACACCACTGCGGAACAGATGAAGATGTTCCTGACACGGCTCGGCTTCGGTTCCAAGATGGTTGTCACGGGGGATATCACCCAAGTGGATCTGCCCTTCGGTGCCACCTCCGGGCTGCGCATCGTCCAGGAAATCCTCAGCGGAATCGACGGCGTGAACTTTACGATGCTGGACGCGTCCGACGTCGTCAGGCACCGGTTGGTCGCCGACATCGTGATCGCGTACAGCAAATGGGATGAAAAGCACCGGGCGCGTGTCCAGCACACGCCCATCCATGACAAACGGGGAGAACACCGATGAGCATAGAGGTCAACAACGAGTCCGGCGTCCAGGTGGACGAGGCACAATTGGTGACGCTTTCACGCTTCATCTTCGAGCGGCTCTACGTTCACCCCCAAGCCGAACTTTCCATCCTCCTGGTGGATGAGCCTGCCATGGAAAAGCTCCACATCGAACTCATGGACGAACCCGGCGCCACAGATGTCCTGTCTGTTCCGATGGATGAGTTGACGCCGGGAACGCCTGGTAAGCCTGCTCCGCAGGGCATGCTGGGCGACATCGCCATCTGCCCGCAAGTGGCCGAGGCACAAGCGCGCAACGCCGGTCATTCGACGCAGGATGAAATGCTCCTGCTCTGCACGCACGGGATCCTTCACCTGCTCGGTTTCGACCACGCCGAACCGGAGGAAAAAGAAGAAATGTTCGGCCTGCAGCGTGAGCTGCTGTCCGCGTTCCTTGGCAAGGACGCCCCCATGGAGACCATGCTGTGACCTCGCTCATCCTGGTCGGGATGGCGTTGGTGTTCCTCAGTTTCGTCGCACTGCTGACCGCGGCTGAGGCTGCCTTCACCTTCCTGCCGCGGCACGATGCCGAGCAAGCCATCGTCAAGAGCCGGGGGAATGCGCTTCGCAGCATCCTCGCGCAGCCAATTGCGCACATCCGGGCGCTGCGTTTCTGGCGGGTCTGGTTCGAGATGGCGGCAGCGGTGGCCGTCGCCGTCGTCATGCATAGCCTCCTCGAGAACGTCTGGCTTGCCGGTTTGGCAGCGACGGGCATCATGGCCGTCATTGGTTTCGTTCTGGTGGGCGTTTCGCCCCGTCAACTCGGACGCGCCCACTCTGGCGGCGTGGTTCGCTACTCTGCCCCGCTCATCAGGTTCCTGTGCTGGATCCTGGGTCCCATTCCCGGCTGGCTCGTGAGGATCGGCAGCGTGGTGGCACCCGGTGCGCCCAGCGGCGATGAAGCTTTCTTCAGCGAGGAAGAATTCCGTGAACTTGTCGACAGGGCCACGGAATCCGACATGATCGAGGACAGCGAGGCCGAACTCATCCAGTCGGTCTTCGACTTCGGCGACACGCTAGTGCGCTCGGTGATGGTCCCTCGAACGGACATTGTGAGCATCGAGTCCGGATCCAGCCTGGAGCAGGCCATGGCCCTGTTCCTGCGCTCCGGATACTCAAGGATCCCCGTTATCGGCGAGAATGCGGACCAGATCCGCGGCATTCTCTATTTGAAGGACGTCGCTGCCGCGTTGCACCGCCCGGAGCAGCCATCAGTGCGCCAGGATGTTGATGCCATAGCCCGCGAGGCCCGTTTCGTTCCCGAATCAAAGCCTGTCAGCGACCTCCTCAGCGAGCTCCAGCAAGAGTCCACGCATGTGGCCGTGGTGATTGACGAATACGGCGGCACGGCCGGGCTGGTGACCCTCGAGGACCTCATCGAGGAAATCGTGGGGGAGATCGTGGATGAGTACGACTCCAACGATGCGGAAGTCACTGACTTGGGTGATGGCACGTACCGCGTCAGTTCACGGATGAGCATCGACGACCTCGGCGAGCTTTTCCACATTGACCTCGACGACGACGAAGTGGACACAGTGGGCGGCCTCCTGGCCAAAACCCTGGGCAAGGTGCCGATCGTAGGCAGCGCAGTGAGGGTGGATGGGATCTCCTTGAAAGCCGATAGGCTGGAAGGCCGGCGAAACCGGGTCAGCCATATCATTGCGGCAGCCATTCCAAAAGAAGACACTGACCTTGAAGACCTTCTCGACGAGGCCGACACAACGCAACAGGGAGTTCCACGTGAGCAAGCACAATAAGAAGTTCGACGCCGATCAGGACTTCGGCGGCTTCCACGCGGGTTTCTCGGTTCTTGTGGGCCGTCCCAATGCCGGCAAGTCCACCCTCACCAATGCTTTGGTTGGCCAGAAGGTGGCCATCACCTCGGCAAAGCCGCAGACCACGAGGCACACGATCCGCGGCATTGTCCATCGGGAGAACGCACAACTTATCCTCGTGGACACTCCTGGCCTGCACCGCCCGCGCACCCTCCTTGGCAAGCGGCTCAACGATCTCGTCGCGGACACCCTCTCCGAAGTGGACGCCATTGGTTTCTGCCTGCCCGCCAACGAGAAGATCGGACCGGGCGACAAATACATTGCAGCCCAGCTCGCCGCCGTCGGGCGCAAGCCGATCATCGCACTTGTCACCAAGACCGACCTGGTGGACCGCCAGGCCTTGACCGAACAACTCCTGGCTGTGGCCGCGTTGGGCCGCGAAGTCCTCGGCGAACAAGGCTGGGCCGATATCGTTCCGGTTTCCGCGACCGACGGCTTCCAGGTCAGTACGGTCGCCGACGTCCTCATCGGCCACATGCCTCCTTCTCCGCCCCTCTACCCGGACGGCGAACTCACCGATGAACCGGAGGCCGTCATGGTCGCCGAACTTATCCGGGAAGCAGCCCTGGAAGGCGTCCGGGACGAGCTTCCCCACTCGTTGGCTGTGGTGGTGGAGGAAATCCTGCCCCGCGAAGGCCGCTCCGAAGATAACCCGCTCCTCGACGTGCGGGTCAATTTGTACGTTGAACGCCCGTCCCAGAAGGCCATCATCATCGGCAAGGCCGGAAGCCGGCTGCGCGAGGTCGGAACGAACGCCCGCAAGGGCATTGAGGCCCTTTTGGGAACCAAGATCTACCTCGACTTGCACGTCAAAGTGGCCAAGGACTGGCAGCGCGACCCGAAGCAACTCGTGAAGTTGGGATTCTAGCCGCTGGGGAATTTCCCAGTTTGGGCCCGTAAAATGGTCCGAATCCCATTTTCCGAGGAAAGGTCGAGCGAGTCGTGCGACGTCGCGATGCACGCGTTCAGGAGCCCGGCACCATAGGTGCCCGCGGCGCTGCACGCCACGGGGAAGCTCCCGGCACCCCCCGCCACATGAATGCTCCGAAGGGCCTCCCGCCCTGGCTTAAGGTCACCGCCGTGACGGTGTCGGTGCTGTTGGTCGCAGGTATCGCATTCGCCGCCTACTGGGTCATCCGCTTGCAGTCGAACATCAGCAAAGCACCTTTGTCGGCAGGCGCTCCCCGGACCGAGGCCGCTGCAAACGACGCCACGGACCGCCAGCAGATCCTCATCCTCGGGTCCGACACGAGGGACGGAAAGAACTCGCAATACGGTTCAACCCAGGACTCCACCGGCTATGGCCAGTCGGATGTCATGATGCTGCTGGACATTTCGGCGGACAACAGGAGGGTGAGCCTCACCAGCTTTCCCCGCGACCTCCTGGTGGATGTTCCGAAGTGCACCGATCCCAAAACCAATACCGTCTATGAAGCCCATTCCAACGTCATGATCAACTCGGCGATGGCAGAAGCCGGGATCGGTTGCGCCGTGGACACAGTGAACAAGCTCACGGGACTGCAAATCGATCACTTCATGATGGCCGACTTCAACGCCGTCAAGGAGCTGTCCAACGCCGTCGGCGGGGTCAACGTGTGCGTGAGCGACGCCGTCTACGACCCTGATTCCGGACTCCGACTCCCCAAGGGAACATCGAGTGTCCAAGGGGAGCAGGCCCTGGCCTTCCTCCGGACCCGCCACGGTTTTGGCGACGGAAGTGACCTCGGCCGCATCCAGGCGCAGCAGGGTTTCCTCTCTTCGCTGACCCGGAAGATCAAGTCCGACGGAACGCTAAGCAATCCGCAGAGCCTGCTGTCCATCGCGGATGCCGTGACAAAGAACCTGACCGTGGATGAAGGCCTGGCATCGGTCCAGTCGCTCCTGACCATCGGGAGCCGCCTCAAAGACGTTGACTTGTCCAAGGTCGCGTTCGTCTCGGTTCCCACCCAGCCCGCCGCCGTCGATCCCAACAGGCTCGAATTGGTTGAACCGCAGGCCACGCAGCTGTTCGCCGCCATGCGCGCGAACCTGGACCTGACCACGCCGGGGGCCACGGCCAGTCCCTCGCCCGCGGCGTCCGGCGCCCCGTCCAGCAGCGCGGCACCGGCGCCAAGCACTCCCGCCGTTCCGGCCTATGACAAGGCCCTTCAGCCAGTGACCGTCGCAGACGGAACGGGCGTCGCGTCCCGCGGACAGGAGATCGCCGCTGCCCTGGTTGGCGGCGGATTCACGAAAGCCGCCCACTTCCTTGCAGCCGCCGTCCCCAAGACGGTTGTCTATTATGGGACCGGCTATGCCGACGTCGCGCCGGATGTCGCGAATCTCCTAGGGATCCCGGCCTCGCAAGTCGAACTATCCAAGGGTGTCGTCGGAGTCCAGGTCTATATCGGCAGTGACTTCAATTCCGGGACCAAGTACGGAGTTGCCTCCGTACCGTCCGACGTCGTCAAGCAGACCGCAGGCGACGTGAAGTGCCAGGCGGTCAACCCGGCACTCATCGCGAGGTAGTTGTTGCTGCCTACCAGATGCTGACGCGGTCCTCAGGCGACAACCACATTCCATCCCCGGCTTCCACCGCGAACGCCTCGTGGAACGAGTCCAGGTTCTTGGCGATGGCATTGGTCCGGAACTCGTTGGGGGAGTGCGGGTCCGTAGCTACGCGCCGGATGGCTTCCTCGGGACGAATGACCTGGCGCCAGCCGGCAGCCCAGGACATGAAGAAGCGCTGCTGGCCGGTCAGGCCTTCGAGGACGGGAGGTTCCGAACCCTCAAGGCTCAGGAGATAAGCCTTGTAGGCGATGGTCAGGCCGCCCAGATCGCCGATGTTTTCGCCGAGCGTGAGCTTCCCGTTGACCTTGTGCTCGGGAGCGGCATAGGGGGCAAGGGCATCGAACTGGGCAACAAGTTTCGCCGCCAGTGCTTCGAAGGCCTTGCGGTCTTCCTCGCTCCACCAATTCCGCAGCGCTCCACTCCCATCGAACTGGGAGCCTTGGTCGTCGAAGCCATGGCCGATTTCATGGCCGATGATGGCGCCGATGCCTCCGTAGTTGACCGCGTCGTCGGCTTCCGCCGTGAAGAATGGCGGTTGCAGGATGGCAGCGGGGAAGACAATCTCGTTCAGCATCGGGTGGTAATACGCGTTGACCGTCTGCGGGGTCATAAGCCACTTGTCGAGATCGACCGGCTTGCCGACCTCGTCGAGGTGACGGTCGACGTCGGCGTTGTGTGCCCGCTCGACGTTCCCCAGAAGATCACTCGGATCAATGTCGACGGCGGAATAGTCAATCCACTTGTCAGGGAAACCAATCTTGGGCCGGAAGGCCTCAAGCTTTTTCAGCGCTTCAGCCTTGGTGTCGTCGCCCATCCAGTCGAGCGCCGTTATGCTCTCGCGGTAAGCCTCGATCAGTTTGGCAACCAGCGTCTGCATCCTGGCCTTGTAGCCTTCGGGGAAGTGGCGCTCAACGTAGATCTGGCCGACCGCCTCACCAAGGGCGGCTTCGACGACGGCGACTCCGCGCTTCCAGCGGTCCTTGTTCTGCGGAGTGCCACTCAGGGTGGTGCCGTAGAAATCGAAGTTTGCGTCCACGAACGCCGACGAGAGATAGGGGGCGGCGGCATTGAGCACACGCAGGGCCAGCCACTCCTGCCACGTGGCAAGGGACTCGGTCTCGACGAGGGAGGACGCACCGGCGAAGAAATCAGGAGTGCTCACCACCAGCTCGGTGAATTTGTCTCCTTCAATCCGGGCAGAATCGAACCACGAGTCAAGGTAGGGGAATAGTTCACGGCCCTCCTCCGCGGTCTTGAGGTTGTAGGTCTTCTGCGGATCGCGAAGGGTGACGTTGTCCCAGTGGTGCGAGGCAAGGGCTTTTTCAAGGGCGACGACGCGCGCGGCGGCATCCTCGGCGTCGGGAATGCCTGCCAGGCCGAAGAGTTTGGCGACATATTTCGCATAGGCGCTGACAATGCCTTCGAACTTCTCGTCCCGATAGTAGGACTCGTCGGGAAGGCCCAGGCCGCCCTGGCCGATGTACAACAGGACCCGGTCCGGGTTCCCGGCGTCGGGAGCAGGATAGATGGAAAACAGGCCGGAAACATCCGAGCGGAACAGCCGCCCGGTCAGGGCAACCACTTCGGCCGGCGAAGCCGTGGCAAAGACGTCCTCAAGCCTGGCGCGGATAGGCTCCATACCCTTGGCTTCGGTGGCTTCTTCGTCCATGAAGCTGCTGTAGAGCCCGCCTACTTTGCGTTCGATGCCGCTGGCGTCCTCGCCCTTTGCGGCAGCTTCCTCGATGATCGCTTTGACTGCCAGTTCAGCGCCATCCCGCAGCGCGGTGAACGTTCCCTCAAGGGGGCGGTCGTCGGGGATGACCGTCGACTTCAGCCACGCCCCGTTGACGTGCTGGTAAAGGTCGTCCTGCGGCCTGACGCTTTCATCGATGTTGGACAGTGTGATCCCCGACTGTGGCACAAGAACTCCTTCGGACGACGAGCGGAACCGGCTCACCGCCGTTACCGCGTCTGCATAGTGGACGTTGCTTCTGGTATTGCATTGTCATCATACGCACCCGTGTTACTGTGAAATGGTGCGTGCAGGAATGCTTCTCCTTAGCTGCCGCGGCGGGGCCTCGTAGGCGATCATTCGCTAGGCCAACCCTCGCTGCGGAGTTAGCTATGCCCGGCCAATCTTCCATCAAAGATTAAGAGAAAAGGCCCCTAAGTCATGCGCAACGCACAAAAGCCCTCCGGAATGCCCATTCATCGGTACCTGCCTTTCCAGGACCAGATCAGTGTCGAGCTGCCGGACCGCACTTGGCCGGACAAGGTCATCACCAAGGCTCCGCGCTGGTGCGCTGTGGACCTCCGTGACGGCAACCAGGCCCTGATCGACCCCATGAGCCCGGCCCGCAAGCTGAAAATGTTCCAGCTGCTGGTCAAGATGGGCTACAAGGAAATCGAGGTCGGCTTCCCCTCCGCTTCGCAGACAGACTTCGACTTCGTACGGCAGCTCATCGAAGGCGGCCACATTCCGGATGACGTCTCCATCCAGGTCCTGACCCAGGCGCGGGAACACCTGATCGAGCGCACCTACGAATCACTCGTCGGCGCCAAGCAGGCCATCGTCCACCTGTACAACTCGACGTCGGTCCTGCAGCGCCGCGTCGTGTTCAACCAGGACGAGGACGGGATCCTGGACATCGCCCTCCAGGGCGCCCGTTTGTGCAAGAAGTACGAGGAAACCCTCACGGACACCCACATCACGTACGAGTACTCGCCGGAGTCCTTCACCGGGACCGAACTTGAGTACGCAGCACGCGTTTGCAACGCGATCGCCGACGTCTTCGAAGCATCCGCGGACAAGGAGGTCATCATCAACCTGCCCGCCACCGTGGAAATGGCTACCCCCAATGTCTACGCGGACTCCATCGAATGGATGCACCGGAACCTGCACCCCCGTGACGGCATCATCATCTCCCTCCACCCGCACAACGATCGCGGCACAGGCGTTGCCGCCGCTGAGTTGGGCTACCTGGCCGGCGCCGACCGCATCGAAGGCTGCTTGTTCGGAAACGGCGAGCGTACCGGCAACGTGGACCTGGTCACCCTGGGCCTCAACATGTTCGTCCAAGGCGTCGATCCGATGATCGACTTCTCGGACATCGACGAGGTACGCAGGACCGTAGAGTACTGCAACCAGTTGCCCGTTCCCGAGCGTTCCCCGTATGGCGGCGACCTCGTGTTCACGGCATTCTCCGGTTCGCACCAGGACGCCATCAAGAAGGGTTTCGAAGCCCTCGAGCAGGACGCTGCCGCGGCCGGCAAGGCCGTCGACGACTTCACATGGCAGGTTCCCTACCTGCCGATCGATCCGAAGGACCTGGGCCGCAGCTACGAGGCCGTCATCCGCGTCAACTCCCAGTCCGGCAAAGGCGGTGTGGCGTACTTGCTCAAGAACGAGCACAGCCTGGACCTGCCGCGCCGGGCACAAATCGAGTTCTCCGGCGTCATCCAGCACCGCACCGACACCGTGGGCGGCGAAGTCAGTGGAGCCCAGCTGTGGGCGATGTTCCAGGACGAGTACCTGCCGGCCAGCACAGCCGATGGCCAGTGGGGACGCTATTCGCTGGGTTCCATCCGCACCGAGACCGATGAGTCCGGCGAGCTTTCCCTGCATGCAGCCCTGCGCATTGACGGCACGGTGGTCCAGCGAACCGGCACGGGCAACGGCCCGATCGCGGCCATGCTGGACATCCTGCGTCAAGACGGCGTGGACGTCCGCGTCCTGGACTACTCGGAACATGCCCTTTCCGAAGGTGGCAGCGCCACTGCCGCAGCATATGTTGAATGCGCCGTTGGCGAGCGGGTCCTCTGGGGAGTCGGTATCGATCCCAACACGAGCACCGCTGCGCTCAAGGCAGTCATCTCCGCCGTCAACCGAGCCATCCGGGCCGTCCGGGCATAGCCATTTGCCGTGCGGTGCCGTCAACACGGCGCCGCACGGCTTCGCCGGACCCGATAAGGCCCGGTGTGGTGCGAAGATTAACTGTGGCCAATCCTTCGTCGTTTGCAGCGCGGTCCTATCGGGACGATGCCGTAGTGCTGCGCACCCACAAACTGGGCGAAGCGGACCGCATCATCACTTTGCTGACAAAGCACCACGGACAAGTAAGGGCGGTTGCCAAGGGCGTACGGCGTACCAGTAGCCGGTTCGGTGCCCGCTTGGAGCCGTTCATGGTGGCTGACCTGCAACTCGTTTCCGGCCGCACCTTGGACATCGTCACCCAGGCTGTCGCCAAAGGTGCCTATGGGAGCTCGATCGCGGCCGATTACTCCCGGTACACTGCCGCTGCCGCCATGACGGAGACTGCAGAAAAGCTGACGGACGCCGACGCCGATTCGGGAACCGCCCAATACAACCTCCTTGTCGGGGCACTTGCCGCGTTGAGCCGTTCCGACCACCCGCCGGAACTCATTCTCGACTCATACCTGCTCCGTGCTTTGGCAACCGGCGGTTGGGCGCCCAGTTTCACGGATTGCGCCCGCTGCGGGGCGAGAGGTCCGCACACAGCTTTCTCCGCTCCCTTGGGCGGAATGATCTGCAACGACTGCCGCCCGCCCGGTTCGCCGGCACCCGCTCCCGAGACCGTCGTCTTGCTGGGTGCGCTGCTGACGGGAGACTGGGCTACTGCGGATGTGTCCGAAACCTTGCATCGACGGGAGGCCGCCGGACTGGTGGCGAGTTACCTGCAATGGCACCTTGAACGAGCATTGAAGTCCCTCAAACATGTGGAGCGAAGCTGAAAGTGGCACTGGGAAAAAAGAAGACGGCAACGGCGCGGACCACCCCGGTGAGGGCCCCCTACCACCATCCCTCGGGCGCCAGGCCGCCGGCCATCCCTGCCGAACTGGTACCGCGGCACGTGGCGATCGTCATGGACGGCAACGGCCGCTGGGCGAACCAGCGCGGCCTTCCCCGCATCGAGGGCCACAAGGCCGGGGAGCCGGCCCTGCTGGATGTGATGGCGGGTGCGATCGAACTGGGCATCAAGTACGTCAGTGTCTACGCTTTCTCCACCGAAAACTGGCGCCGTTCGCCTGAAGAGGTGCGCTTCCTCATGGGATTTAACAAGGACGTGCTACGTCGGCAGCGCAACCAGCTCGACGAATGGGGCGTGCGGATCCGCTGGGCAGGCCGGCGGCCCAAGCTTTGGGGCTCCGTCATCAAGGAGCTGGAGGAAGCCGAGGAGTACACGCGCGGCAACGACACGTGCACCTTGACGATGTGTGTTAACTACGGCGGGCGCGCCGAAATCGCCGATGCCGTGGCCGCGATTGCCCAGGATGTGGCTGATGGGCGCCTGAAGCCCGGCTCCGTGACCGAGAAGACCATCCAGAAGTACCTCGATGAACCGGACCTTCCGGATGTGGACATGTTTTTGCGCAGTTCAGGTGAGCAGCGCCTCTCGAACTTCCTCTTGTGGCAATCGGCCTATGCGGAGTTCGTCTTCATGGACACGCTGTGGCCCGACGTTGATCGCAGGACTTTGTGGGACGCCGTCGAGATCTATGCCAAACGGGACCGCCGCTATGGAGGCGCGGTAGACGCCGCGGCACCCCGCTGACCGCGACCCAGAATTAGCACGAGCGTGCTTTGAAACGGCTCAGTCCGGATAGGAAGCCAACCAGATGGCCACGTCCCGGTAGGCCTGCTGCCGGACGGTACGCCGTGACAGGAACACATCGTGGAGTGCACCCGGATAGCGGAATACCGCTGTCCGGCGCCCGAGGCCCAGTGCCCGGCGGGCGGTCTGTTCGACGTCGATCACGGCGTCGACGCGCATAAGCTCCGCGGTCCACTCAGCCTGGATCCGGGTCCGGCCGGAAAGCAACACGAGCACCGGCGCGTCGATATTGAGTTTGCGTTCGACGGCGGCGTGGCCCGCCAGGACTGCCTTGGTCCACCCTGCGCGGATCGGGAAGGACGCCCGCGGCCTCCATTCCGGATCAAGGGTCCATTCGCCGTGGGCCAGGTTGCTCACGCTTTCCCAGTAGGCCGGCATCTCCGGGAAACGGAATGGACGCTTGGGGTCCGTGCGCGCAAACGGTTCCACAAGACGCATCGCCATACTGCGGATGAGGCTGCTGCCTTGGAGCTCCAGCCACGGCGAATTCAACGTCAGTGTGGCAACGCGGCCGGGATTCCGGTCAGCCCAGAGCGCCGCGATCAGGCCGCCCAGCGAATGGGCCAGGAGGTGGATGGTAGGTGCGTCGGCGCTGCCCGTCAGCTCGGCGATATCCTGCCGGATGGCCTGCAGGGCGGCGTCGAGGTCTTCGTCATAGACCGTCAGGTCTGTGGTGTAGCCGGGAGTCTGGCCCGGCCGCAGGCTCCGCCCGAATTTGCGCAGGTCGAGCGCATAGAAATGGAACCCCGAGGCGCCCAGGAACTCGGCCAGTTCCGTCTGCATGAAGTAGTCGGCCCAGCCGTGGAGATACAGCACCACCCTCGGCGGCCCCTTGGTAACGGGAACGTCGCTCCGGCGCCGGCGTCGAGTGAATGCCGTGAGCGCATCCAGCAGTCCGTGCGGCACCGATGGTGCGGCCGCCGGGCGGACGTGCCGGACGAGGGTGGCGCAGACCGGTCCCTCTTCGTCCGGTGGAAGTTCGAGCTCCAAGGCCTCGAAACCGCCGCCCAGAAAGTCCCGTTGCCAGACCGGCAATCCCAGTTCCGTGGTCATGGCGCTTCCCCCGATTGTCCAAGCTCGTGGCCTCCCGCACGATCCGTTCCTGGCCCGTTGGTGATGTACCCGTGAATCCAGCGCGCAAGCCTGGCGTAAGCGTCGGCGCGTACCGGACCGGCCGACAGGAAGACATCGTGGAGTCCGCCATCCACCCGTTCCAGGGTGACGGTCCGGCCAAGGGTCATGGCGCGGACGGCAATGGTGTTGACGTCCAGGACGGCGTCCGAACGCCGCATGGACTCCTGCCAGACCATGCCGTTGGCGCTCGCCCCGGAAATCAAGACCAGGATCGGGATGTCTATCCTCAGCCCCCGGGCTACCCTCGTGTGGCCGCTGAGGACCGCGTTGAGCCAGCCGGCCCGCATGGGGAAAGCCAAAGGCGGGCGGTATTTTTCGTCGAGGAGCCATTCTCCCTCGGCCGAGCTGCTGATGCTGCGGAAGTAGAAGCCGCGTTCGGGCAAGCGCAGGATTGTCTTGGGCCAGAACCGTGCGAGCGGCTTCACCATCGTCTGCGCGGCACGGCGGACCACGGAACTTCCGTGCATTTCAAGCCACGGGCTATTGAGTACGAGGTACTGGACGGAGCCGGGGTGGCTGCTGGCCCACAAAGCGGCTACGAGGCCCCCGGTGGAATGTCCCATGAGGGTCAATGAACAGGCTTCCTGTCCACGCTGGTCTGCGGAACGGATCATGTCGATGGCTTTGCTGATTTCGGCGTCGTAGTCGTTCAGGTGCTCAACGTAACCGCCAGGTGTGTCTGCCTGCAGGCTGCGGCCATGGTTGTGCATGTCCAACGCGTAGAAATGGAAGCCTTGTCCAGTCCAGAACTCCGCGAGGGCAACGTTGAAAAAGTAGTCGCTCCAGCCGTGCAGGAACAGGACCGAACGGTTGGCCGGCGGGAGAGAATCACCCGGGCTTCCGGTGCCCTGGCGCGGGACATGGCGGACGAGCGTTGCGCGCCGGACAACTCCATCAGGTCCGGCCGCCTCGAATGCGCAACTTTCGAAGTCCGCACCGAGGATATCGGTCTGCCACTCCATGGGAACAGCTTAGACACTCGCCGCGGCATCGCGCCCGGCTGCGCGTCCGGAGAACAGGCAGCCGCCGAGGAACGTTCCTTCCAATGCCCGGTAGCCATGGATTCCTCCACCGCCGAAGCCGGCAGCCTCGCCCGCCGCATACAAGCCCGGGACGGGAACTCCGGAATCGTCGAGCACGCGTGAACGCAGATCCGTCTGAAGTCCGCCGAGGCTCTTACGCGTCAGGACACAGAGCCGGACAGCCAGGAGCGGGCCGTGTTTCGGGTCGGTCAGCCGGTGCGGAGGGGCCACCCGCATGATCTTGTCGGTGGCGAATCGCCGGGCTGCCCGGATCGCGGCGAGCTGCGGATCCTTGCCCAGCCCGCTCGCCACTTGCAGGTCCCGATCCTGGATGAGTGAATCGAGCCGGACGGGATCTATCAGCGCTGAACCTGTCAGCGCGTTCATTTTCGCGGCGAGCTCAGCGGCCGTTGCGGCTTGCAGGAAGTCCACGCCACGGTCGAGGAAGAGGCGCAACGGCGAGTCGCTGCCGGGACTGAGCCGGGAGGCAAGGAGCCTGATGTCCTTGCCAGTGAGGTCCGGGTTCTGTTCCGAGCCTGAGAGGGCGAACTCCTTCAGCGCGATGGTGCGGTTGCACACAAACCACGAATGCCCGTGCCCGCTCGCCAGGATATGCCGGAGGGCGCCCAGCGAGTCGAAGCCCGGAAACAGCGGGGCTGGCGGCTGCCTTCCCGTCGCGTCAATCCACAGCGACGACGGACCGGGCAGTATCCGGATGCCATGCGAAGGCCACACAGGGGAGTGGTTGTGGATGCCTTCGGGGTAGTGCCACATACGGTCGCCATTGATGAGCCGCCCTCCGGCGGCTGCGGCGGCAGCGAGGAACTCGCCGTCGACCGATGCGGGAACACCGCTGAGCATGTGTTCCGGCGCACTCCCGCCGGGCCATTGCCTCCGCACCAAAGCGTGGTTCCCGCCGATCCCGCCGGTGGTCACGATGACCGCTCCCGCGGTCGCCGCAAAATGCCCGACGACGGTCCTTGGCGACGCTTCGCCGCGTCCGGCTCCGGACGCTTCCAGGATCTCGCCGCCGACCCCGGTGACGCGGCCCGCCGTCGTCGTGATCTGCGTGGCGCGGTGCCGGAAGTGGAGGGATATCCTCCCGCGGGCCGCGCCTTCGAGCACTTTCGCCAGGAACGGTTGCACGACGCCGGGTCCCGTGCCCCACGTGACGTGGAACCGCGGGACGGTGTTGCCGTGGCCTTGGGGACCATAGCCGCCGCGTTCGGCCCACTGAACGAGCGGAAAGAGCCGCACGCCAAGCGAGTTCAGCCACCGGCGCTTCTCGCCGGCGGCGAAATCCACGTAAGCTTCTGCCCACCGCCGGGCCCAGGAGTCTTCCGGCCGGTCAAAGGCCGCGGACGCCAGCCAGTCGCTCAAGGCGAGCTCGGCACTGTCCTTGACGCCCAGCCTCCGCTGCTCGGAGGAGTTGACCAGGAACAAGCCACCGAAAGACCAATGTGCCTGGCCGCCCACGGACGCCGAAGGCTCCTGGTCCAGGACAGCAACCCGTTTGCCGTCGGCGTAGGCTTGGGCGGCGGCGACCAGTCCCGACAATCCCGCGCCAATAATGACGACATCGGCTTCGATGATTGCCTGGGAGTGAACTCCATCACGTGGATTGCTCGGCATTCGTACATGCTACCGCCCGGTAACCGCCCTGGTTTGGTGCGCGACCCGTAAACCGGAAAACTAGGACCATGCGCGTTTACCCCACATTCTTCAAGCTGGCCTTCTCCTGGATGGATGCCGAAAAAGCCCACAAGATCGGCTTCCAGGCGATCCGCTACGCACACCGCTCAGGCGCAGGACGCGTCCTGGCCAAAATGACGGCTCCGCACCCCTCCCTGCGCACGGAGGCTTTCGGGCTGACGTTCCCTTCGCCCTTCGGCCTTGCGGCCGGCTTCGACAAAGAGGGCCACGGAATCGAGGCCCTCGCTGAACTGGGCTTCGGCCACGTGGAAGTGGGAACGATCACCGGCCAGGCGCAGCCCGGCAACGAGAAGCCACGGCTCTTCCGCCTGATCGAGGACAAGGCCGTGATCAACCGCATGGGCTTCAACAACGACGGCGCGGCGGCCGTGGCCCCGCGGCTCAAGGCTGCGAGGGCGGCTTTGCAGCGGACGCATTCGGGCGTTCGTCCCGTGATCGGAGTCAATATCGGCAAGACCAAGATTGTCGAGCTCGACGACGCCGTTGAGGACTATTTGGTCAGCGCCCGCAGCCTGGCACCCGCCGCCGACTACCTGGTAGTGAACGTGAGCTCGCCCAACACGCCGGGACTGCGACTGCTCCAGAACGTCGAGACGCTTCGCCCCCTCCTGCGAGCGGTCGGAGAAGCCGCGGACGAATCCGCCGGCCGCCACGTGCCGCTGCTCGTCAAGATCGCGCCGGATCTGAGCGACGAAGACATCGACGACGTCGCCCGGCTCGCCTTGGACCTCAAGCTCGACGGGATCATCGCCACAAACACCACCATCGGCCGGGAAGGCCTGGTTTCGGATCCAGGCAACGTGGAAGCGTGCGGCGCCGGCGGACTCTCCGGTGCGCCGCTCAAGGGGCGTTCGCTCGAGGTATTGCGCCGGCTGAAGGCTGCGGTGGGGGAGGGCCTCGTGCTCATCGCGGTCGGCGGCGTGCAGTCCGGGGCCGACGTGCAGGAGCGGCTCGATGCCGGGGCAACCCTCGTTCAGGGATACACGGCATTCCTCTACGAAGGTCCGTTCTGGGCCGCCGGCATCAACAAGGCCTTGGCCAAACGTCGCAGTTAAGCGTCGCCGCTAAGCAGGGAGACGAGCATGTGAACTGCACCTGAACCGCCAAGTGCGGACAAAAAGACCCTGGAACAGCTGTTCCAGGGTCTTTTTGATCCGTCGGACTGTTGTCCTTGGCGGTCGGGGGTATTAAGCGGGGTACTGGCCTCGCTGCACCTGCGGTTTCGGCAGGCGCAGGCGACGGAATTGCAGGGAACGCATGCTGCCGTACCAGACCGTGCCACGCTCGACGTCGCCGAACTTCTGCGTCAAGCCCTTGCGCAACTTGCGGGAAAGGATGAACACATCCGCGAAGACAGCCAGGAACATGACCCAGAAGCCGATCAGGATGTAGCTCAGGGCGTCGCTTCCTGAAGGAATGACGAAGGAGATGACCACGAACAGCAAGGCCCCGAACATCAAGTACTCACCTAGGCTGAAACGGGCATCGACATAGTCGCGCGCAAAACGCTTCTGGGGCCCCTTGTCCCGCAGCGGCAGGTACTTCTCGTCCCCGGTGTCCAAGGCCTGGCGCATTTTCTGGCGCTGATCCTGCACGGCAATGCGCTCGGCTTCCTTCGAGGCCTTGCGGTCCGTCGGCACGAGGGGGCGTTTGCGGGCCGCTTCTTGTTCCTTGCGCTTGGGCGTGGGAGCGCCCTTGCCAGCGCCTTTCACGGCGGCATCGGCGGCAAGCTGGTCTACTGGGTCTTGAGCGCTCGGCTCATCCTTTTTACGTCCAAACACCACTACAGAATACCCCGCAGGAACCGCCCCAAAGTCGACGTGACGTGCCGCCCCAGGAATGAGCCCGCCACACCGCCAGGTCCGGTTCCCCAGGGCCACTCCCGGCGGTAGTGTTTTCGCCATGACTTCAATGAATGCGGAGATCCCGCAGACCTTTTCCGGCGGCTCCGGCACAATCAATGTTGATGCGCTCAAGTCCTCGATCGATGCTTCCTTCGACGAGACGATGACCCGTTTGAAGGACCTGGTCGCCATCCCTGGGATCGCCTGGCCCAGCTTTGACCCGGCGGAACTGGAGCGGAGCGCCGAGGCTGTTGCGTCGCTGGTCCGCGAGTCGGGCTTCCCCGACGTGCAGATCCTGCGCTGCGACAAGGCCGACGGGACTCCCGGAGGCCCCGCCATCGTTGCTCGCCGCGTTGCCGCGCCGGGCAAAGCAACGATCCTGCTTTACGCGCACCACGATGTGCAGCCGCCGGGCGACGTGACCTTGTGGGACACCGAGCCCTTCGTCGCCGAAGAGCGGGATGGCCGCCTTTACGGCCGTGGCGCAGCCGACGACAAGGCCGGAATCATGGCCCACCTGGCTTCTTATGCCGCTGTAACCCAGGTGCTGGCAGACGATTTCGGCCTTGGGGTCACCTTGTTCTTTGAGGGCGAAGAGGAGGCGGGCTCGCCGACGTTCCGCACTTTCCTCGAAACACACCGCGAGCTCCTCGAAGCGAACGTCATTGTTGTGGCGGATTCAAGCAATTGGAAAGTCGGCGTTCCCGCGCTGACAACAAGCCTCCGCGGACTGGTGGACGGCACCTTCGAAGTTCGGGTCCTGGATCACGCAGTGCACTCCGGCATGTTCGGCGGTCCCGTACTGGACGCGCCGACCCTTCTGTCCCGCCTCATCGCCACCCTGCACGACGACGACGGCAACGTGGCCATCGAGGGCCTGGTAGCCAAGGATGACGTAGTAGAGGACGTTGATGAGGAGCAGTACCGCGCCGACGCCTCCGTGCTCGACGGCGTACGGCTCGCCGGCAGCGGCAGCATCGCCTCAAGGCTCTGGACCAAGCCCGCGTTGTCCATCATCGGCATCGACGCACCCGCCGTCGACGTCGCATCCAACACGCTGCTTCCCTCCGCGCGGGCAAAGTTCAGCCTGCGCTTGGCCCCCGGGCAGGATCCCGATGCCGCCATGGACGCCGTGGGAAGGCACCTGCAGGCGAACGCGCCCTTCGGAGCGAAGGTGACGTTCGTACCGGGGGAGCGCGGCAACGCCTTCTCCACAGATACAGAATCGCCAGCTGCCCGGATCGCGATGTGGGCACTCGGTGAAGCCTGGGGCGTGCCCGCTGTTGAAATGGGGATCGGTGGATCCATACCGTTCATCGCGGATCTCACGGAAACCTATCCCGATGTCCAGATCCTGGTGACTGGCGTCGAGGACCCTGACTCACGGGCCCACAGCGCCAACGAATCGCTTCACATCGGCGATTTCCGCAATGCGGTCCTGGCTGAGGCACTGATGCTCGCCAGGTTGAACACGGAAGGCCTCTGAGCCCCCACCTGCATCGACCGGGGAACAAGGTAACGCTCCCTGCGGTTACGTTAGAAGTTATAGCTATACGCCGGCTCGACGTAGCATGTAGCTATAGCCCGCACGTATTTGGGTAAGGGCAGGCAGCGCGAAGGCGCAGCCGCCAAGAGCTTCATAAGAAGGTAGGCCAATGAGCACTGCAACCAACGAAAACAGCACCGGAGCACAGCTCGCAGGCAGCGAGCTTCCTGAGCACGAGGTCAAGTTGACCGATGTCGCCGCAGGTAAGGTCCGTAGCCTTCTCGAACAAGAAGGCCGCACGGACTTGCGGCTCCGCGTCGCTGTTCAGCCGGGCGGATGCTCGGGCCTGATCTACCAGCTCTACTTCGACGAGCGCCTGCTCGACGGCGATGCTGTCCGCGATTATGACGGCGTCGAAGTGGTTGTCGACAAGATGAGCGTGCCTTACCTGAGCGGTGCCAGCATCGACTTCGAGGACACGATCTCGAAGCAGGGCTTCACCATCGACAACCCCAATGCCGGCGGGTCTTGCGCCTGCGGCGATTCGTTCCACTAACCCGGGCATTCGCAGACTGTTGGCCCAGTTCAGGAACGGGTTGAACCCGGGCCGACGCACTGGGCCAGCATGTCGGCGAAAACCGCTCGGTAGCGGTAAGCTCTACATCGGGTAGTAAAACTTTAGTGTGCCCGGTGGGCTTCCGGCCGGCCGGGCTGCAGCAACAAGAGGAAGGGCCGTCTGTGAGTTCGCAGAACCGAACCGGCAGCCGACGCATAAAGATCACCTCGATCACTGGCTTGGCACTAGCCGGCGCGTTGGTTTTGACCGGATGTTCACCAGAGGTAGAAAAAGGCTGGTTGCCCACGGAACGTGGAACCACCAGCAACACCGATCGGATCATGGACCTCTGGGTCAACTCATGGATCGCCGCCCTCGCCGTCGGCATTATTACTTGGGGCTTGCTGGTCTGGTGCATCATCGCCTACCGCCGCCGCAAGGGCACCACGGGTTTCCCCAAGCAGCTTAGCTACAACCTCCCTCTGGAGGTCTTTTATTTGACCATTCCGCTGTTCATGGTGCTGGTGTTCTTCTACTTCACCGATCAGGACCAGCGTGCAATCGATGACCGCTCCCAGGCGGCTGACGTCACGATTGACGTCCGCGGCAAGCAGTGGGCTTGGGACTTCAATTACGTGAAGGGCCCGGTCATCGCCGAAGACCTTCACGAGGCCGGCGTTCAGGCGCACCTCACGGGCAACAACGTGGACAAGGACAAGCTCCCCACCTTGTACCTGCCGGTCAACAAGTCGGTTGACCTGGAATTGAACTCCCGCGACGTCATCCACTCTTTCTGGGTGCCCGCGTTCCTTCAGAAGCGCGACATGATCCCCGGCAAGACCAACTACATCAGGTTGACCCCCACCAAGGAGGGCACCTATGACGGCAAGTGCGCCGAACTTTGCGGTGAATACCACTCAGAGATGCTGTTCCGCGTGAAGGTCGTTTCCGAGGCTGAGTTCCAGGCTCACATGGACCAACTTCGCCAGAGCGGCAACACCGGTCTTCTCGATTCGAAGTACGACCGCAACCCGAACCTGAACGCAAAGAATTAAGGGAAGCGACGTGGCTACTTACACTCAATCCGCCGGAGTCCTTGACGCTCCGGTAGTACCGAAGTCCAAGGGACGCATCGTCGTCAACTGGATCACCTCCACCGACCACAAGACCATTGGGTACATGTACCTGATCGCGTCCTTCGTGTTCTTCTGCCTGGGTGGTGTCATGGCGCTGCTGATCCGCGCCGAGCTCTTCGAGCCCGGCATGCAGATCCTGCAGACCAAGGAACAGTACAACCAGCTCTTCACGATGCACGGCACCGTGATGCTGCTGATGTTTGCGACGCCGCTCTTCGCAGGCTTCGCGAACGTCATCATGCCTCTTCAGATCGGTGCCCCCGATGTTGCCTTCCCGCGACTGAACGCACTGGCCTTCTGGTTCTTCCTCTTCGGCTCCACCATCGCGGTGTCCGGCTTCATCACCCCGCAGGGTGCCGCCTCCTTCGGCTGGTTCGCCTATGCCCCCTTGTCGGACACGACGTTCACCCCGGGCGTGGGCGGAGACCTGTGGGTCTTCGGCCTGGCTTTGTCCGGTTTCGGAACCATCCTGGGTGCCGTGAACTTCATTACCACGATCATCTGCATGCGCGCTCCCGGCATGACGATGTGGCGCATGCCGATCTTCACCTGGAACACCCTCGTGACGGCAATCCTGGTTCTCATGGCCTTCCCGCCGCTCGCCGCCGCGCTCTTCGCGCTCGGTGCCGACCGCCGCTTCGGCGCACACATCTTCGACCCGGAGAACGGCGGGGCTGTCTTGTGGCAGCACCTGTTCTGGTTCTTCGGCCACCCGGAGGTTTACATCATTGCGCTGCCGTTCTTCGGCATCGTGTCTGAAATCTTCCCGGTGTTCAGCCGTAAACCGATCTTCGGCTACAAGGGCCTGGTCTACGCGACGATCGCCATTGCCGCCCTGTCGGTTACCGTCTGGGCACACCACATGTACGTCACCGGATCGGTGCTGCTGCCGTTCTTCTCCTTCATGACGATGCTGATCGCGGTACCCACCGGCGTGAAGTTCTTCAACTGGATCGGCACGCTGTGGCAAGGCTCAATTACCTTCGAGACGCCCATGCTCTGGAGCATCGGCTTCCTGGTCACCTTCCTCTTCGGCGGCCTGACCGGCATCATCCTGGCCTCCCCGCCGCTCGACTTCCACGTCTCGGACTCCTACTTCGTCGTAGCGCACTTCCACTACGTCGTCTTCGGAACTGTCGTGTTCGCCATGTTCGCAGGCTTCTACTTCTGGTGGCCCAAGTGGACCGGAAAGATGCTCAACGAGCGCCTCGGCAAGATCCACTTCTGGCTTCTGTTCCTGGGCTTCCACGGCACGTTCCTGATCCAGCACTGGCTCGGCGTCGAGGGCATGCCCCGACGCTACGCGGACTACATGCCGCAGGACGGCTTCACTTGGATGAACCAGTTCTCCACCATTTCGTCCTTCGTGCTCGGCGCCTCGCTCCTGCCGTTCTTCTGGAACGTCTACATCACCTGGCGCAGCAACAAGAAGGTGGAAGTGGACGATCCCTGGGGCTTCGGCGCTTCGCTCGAGTGGGCCACATCCTGCCCGCCGCCGCGACACAACTTCACCTCGCTGCCCCGCATCCGGTCCGAACGTCCTGCCCTGGACCTCCACCACCCGGAACTCGCTCAGCACCACACTGCACAGAGCCCCGAGCCGGCAGCAAAGGTGCTCGGCAACGCTGATCAGAAGGACGCCAAGTGAAAATCGAATCATGGATTTTTGGAGCCGGGAGCTTTTTCTTCGTCCCCGTCGCACTGGCCTACGGCTTCCTGACCCACTGGTCTGAGTGGGTCGGAACCCTCGGCATTCTCCTGGTCGGTGGCCTGGCAGGCATGATCGGCGGCTACCTCGGTTTCACCGGTAAGCGAGTCGGCATGCGCCCGGAAGACCGACCGGACGCTGAGATCCACGAGGGCGCCGGCGAGCAGGGACACTTCAGCCCCTGGAGCTGGTGGCCGCTGGTCCTCGGCCTGGCCTGTGCCGGTGGCTTCCTTGGCCTTGCCGTAGGTTTCTGGATCACGTTCGTCGCCGCTGGCCTTGCCCTCGTGGCCTTGGTCGGTTGGGTCTTCGAATACAGCCGTGGAGACCACGCGCATTAGAAGTACTTGAACAACGACGGCGGGCCCCACCAATCTTGGGTTCTAGCGGTCGTTGCAACACCCAGAATTTTTGGGAGTTGCAACGACC
>NZ_JBZAYA010000019.1:0-79429 GCF_058244265.1 Arthrobacter sp. SE2
GGCCGCGTTGCCCTCGAAACCATCAAGCAAAACTGAAACACACCACTAGCTCGCAGTTGTTGTCGTTATGCGGGCTCAAAACGACAACAAATGCGAGTCAGTTGGGTTCAAGCGGGGAGCCTAGTCCTAGTGCGTCAGGTCCTTGCCCTTGGTTTCCGGGATCATGAAGGCGAACGCGATTCCGATGGCCAGCAGGATCACGGCGTAGACGTTGAACATGTTGGCCTGGCCGATGCTGCCGAGCCAGGTCTGCAGGTACGGAGCCGTCCCGCCGAAGACCGCAACGCAGATGGAATACGGGACGCCGACGCCCACGGTGCGGATCTTGGTCGGGAACAGCTCGGCGTACACGGCAGGGACAATCGAGGCGCTGCCGGCAATGAAGAACAACATCACAGACATCGAAACGGCCAGCTGCCACGGGGAATCCTTCAGGAGCCACGTCATGGGGAAGTGCAGCAACGCCGCACCGGCGGAACTCACGATCAGTACGGGCTTGCGGCCGATGCGGTCGGATAGCTTGCCCCAGAACGGGAGCGACGCAATGAAAGCGATGTTGCCGATGACGCCGGCCCACAGGGCTGCTCCACGGTCCATCTTGAGTGTGCTGGCCGCGTAGCTCGGCGCCACGACGCCCCAGATGTAGTAGACAACAGTGAGGCCAACGGTCAGCCCGATAACCTGCAGGGCCTGCTTGCGGTACTTGACGATCTGCGGCCACATGGGCTCGCGCTTTTCCTTGGGCACCTCGGCTTCGAATGCCTCGGTCTCCTTCATCTTGGCCCGCATGACCAAGGCGTAGACGCCCAGGGCGCCGCCCACCAGGAACGGGACGCGCCAGCCCCAGGCGTTCATGTCGGCCTTGCTCAGCACACCGGTCAGGATGGCGCCCAGCAGGGTTCCGGCCAGGATTCCGGCGGTGCCGGAGGTGTAGATGAGCGTTGCCCAGAAGCCGCGCTTTTCCTTGGGTGCCATTTCGGACAGGTACGTTTGCGACGACGGCAGCTCGCCACCGTGGGCGAGGCCCTGGATGAGGCGGGCGACCAGGAGCATGACGGAAGCCAAGGCTCCGACCGCTTGGAATGTCGGAGCGATACCGATCAGCAGGCTGCCGACAGCCGCGAGGCCGACGGCGAACGTCATGGACGTCTTGCGGCCGATCCTGTCGCCGATCCAACCGAAGACGAAGCCGCCGAACGGCCGGGCCACGAATCCGACGGCGAAGATCGCCAGAGTGGAGAGAACCGCGGAGGTGGGGTCGGCACTGCTGAAAAGCGCGCTGGCGATGAAAGGCGAGAATGTGGCGTAGATGGCCCAGTCGTACCATTCGACGGCGTTGCCGATGCCGGTGCCGATGAGGGTCCGCAGGTGGGACTTGTGAACCTGGACTGTGGCTGAAGTGCCAACGGTGGCGGTCATATCTTGCTCCAAGGCTGGGTTGATGGTTAGTTGCCGGCGGCGAGGGTGGCGATGCGGGAGACCGCGAGCTCTGCGTAGAGCGCCGCACCATCGGAGAGGACGCCGTCGTCGAACGTGGCGTACGGGGAGTGGTTGAACGCTGAGGTGGTGTGGTCCACGCCCCGCGGCACGGCGCTGAGGCCCACGAAGGTTCCCGGAACTTCGGCCAGGACCCGGGAGAAATCCTCCGAGCCACTGATTGGCGTGGCCCAGCGGGAGAGCCGCGAATCGCCGAACATGCCGGAGATGACGTTCTCGGCGGTGTGGGTCTCGTCCTCGTCAGTGACGGTCATGGGGTATTCGCCGCGGTAGTCGACGTCCACCTCCAGACCGTGTGCGGAGGCGATGCCCTTGAGGAGCTGCGGGATGGCGGTCATCATCCGCTCGCGGGAGGCTTCCGAGAAAGTGCGGATGGTGGCTTCGAATCGGGCAGATTCGGGGATGATGTTGCGCTTGGTGCCGGCCCGCAGCACGCCCACGGTCAGGACTACGGGATCGAACATGTTGAACTGCCGCGTGATCATGACCTGCAGCGCAGTCACCATTTCTGCCGCTGCCGTGACGGGATCCTTGGCCGAATGGGGCGCCGAACCGTGCCCACCGGCACCCAAGATGGTGACGAAAAGCCCGTCAGAGGCGCTCATCATCACTCCAGGCTTGGTGCAGAACTGGCCATACGGTTCCAGGGAGGAGAAGACATGCATGCCGTAGGCGGCGTCAACACGGCGGCCTGCGGCGTCCAACACGCCTTCGCGGATCATGTGGCCCGCGCCGTCGAAGCCTTCTTCGCCAGGCTGGAACATCAGCACGACGTCGCCCGCTAGCTGATCGCGTCGCTCGGCCAGCAGGGTTGCGGCCCCGGTGAGCATGGACGTGTGGAGGTCGTGGCCACAGGCGTGCATCGCGCCGTCGATCTTCGAGGAGAACTCGACGCCGGTGCGCTCCTGGACGGGAAGTCCGTCCATGTCGGCGCGGAGCAACACAGCCGGCTTCCGGGCCGAAGCGTGAGGCGCGCTGCCGCGCAAGACGGCAGTGACCGACGTCGTGCTCTCGCCAAGGGTGATTTCGTACGGGAGTCCGTCGAGCGCCTTGAGCACCTTTTCCTGGGTGCGCGGGAGATCCAGGCCGATTTCCGGTTCCTGGTGGAGCTCGTGACGGAACCGGGCGATTTCTCGCTGCATCTCTTTGGCGTCTGAGGCGATCGACATCTGTTCTCCTGTTTCCTGAACGTTTGGTAGGTATCCATAGCCATTGTGAAGTGACTAGCCTCACAATCTTCAAAAGCACTGAAAAAATTCAGGAATATGCCAGAATTAACAGGAATCATGCATCACCCAGGAGAGGATCGCTGATGGAACTCAGTGAAGAGGACCTTCGGCTGATCAATGCCCTCCAGATCTCGCCGCGGATCAGTTGGTCCGACGCCGCCGAGGTCCTGGACGTCCACGCCACCACGTTGGCCTCCCGATGGGACCGCCTGCGCGAGTCCGGAGCCGCCTGGACCACGGCGCACCTCATGGGCGACCCCAAGCATGCCTGCCTTGCCCTGTTGGATGTGGACTGCGAAATGCACCTCAGGCCCGAGGTCACGGCCGCACTCGCAGCAATTCCGGAGATCATCACGGTTGAGGAGGCGGCCAGCAACCGGGACCTCATGCTCACCGTGATCACTCAGGACCTGGGCGAGTTCAGCAGCCGGCTATTGCCCCAGCTCAAGGAAATCCGGGGGCTCACCAAGTACCGGACCTCGCTCTGCACCCGGATCCACACGAGCGGCTATGCTTGGCGGCTCAACGTCCTGAGCCGGGCGGAGCAGCAAGCGCTGCGCGCCCTCGCCGGGCCGGAAGCGCTCAATCCGTCCGCCCCTTACGCACAGGTCACCCCGCTGCCGGAGAGCCATATGGCACTCTTTCCTTTCCTCGCGCGGGATGGAAGGGCCTCCGCCGCGGAGATCGCACGCGCCCTGGGACGACACCCTGCCACGGTGCAGCGGCAGCTCGGCCGGGTGCTCGCGAGCCGGATGCTGTCTTTCCGCTGCGAAATCGCCCAGCAATTCTCCGGCTATCCCATGACGTGCCAATGGTTCGCGAATGTTGCAGCAGGCCAGCATGAAGCCGCGGCCGCCGAACTGCGGTCCGTCAGGAACGTCAGGTTCACGGCCTCCACCACGGGCAGCACCAACTTTGTGATCATCATGTGGCTGCGCTCGCTGGCCGAGGTACTGGAGATGGAACTTGCCATCCAGCAACGCATTCCCGGGATCGAACTCGTCGAAAGCGTCGTGATGCTGAGCACGGCCAAGCGGGTCGGCTGGATGCTGAACCCGGACTCGACGGCGACGGGCGCCGTCGTACCGACCGCCGCCGCTGTGCCGACCGCCGCCGCGAGCCCGGCCTAGAGGCCGGCGTTGTAGACGTCGAGTCCGAAGCGGTTCAGACCAGGGGTGCCTGCGTAGCCGAGGTACGGAAGGCCGAAGGTGTCTTCGATGCTGGCCAGCAGGCTGTAGTGGTTATAGGGCGTGGTGGACCAGGTGCCGCCCTTGGTGAACGGCGAGATGACCAAAGCGCCGACCCGGCCGCCGCCCTGTCCGACGATCCCGGGAAGCGGGGAGTTGGGTCCTGGGCCTTCGCCGCAGCAGGCGGAGGCATCCGATTGGGGGCTGTCGGATTCGTCGAAGGTGATCACCAGGACACCGTCTTGGCGGAATGCGGGAGACGAAGTGATCAGCGGAACGTACTGCTTCAGCCAAGCATCCGCGCTGGTCAGGCCGCCGGGCTGTCCGTCCACGCAAGGGGAGTCGTGCCCGTCGTGGCAGAGGTTCGGCGTGATCATCGATAGATTGGGCGTGGTGGAGACCGAAGCAAGATCGGTCTTGAGGGCTCCGAGGTCCACGTCGTTCTTGGCACAGTCCGGTGATCCAGTGATCTCCGCGAAATAGACAAAGGGATTGTGGCGGGCGGCGTACTGGTCCCCGACCTTGGCTTTCTGGGTGTCGTCGGGGGCGCCGAGGGCCGGGTGGCGGCACGACGTGCCCATGTCCTCCATGTAGCCCTTCCAGGTCTTCCCGGCTGCCGTCAATTGGCCGGCCACCGTAGGCACATCGGCGGGGAAGACGCAGCCATCTCCAACGGCCTGGCCAGGAGCTGCCGTGCCGGTCTTCACGAACGGAGAGTATGTCTGGCAATCTGCCTGCATCTGCGGATTGGGGCCTTGGCCGGAGAGCTGGGCGACGTAGTTCGGTTGCGAGTTGTGTGCCGTGCCGAAGTATTGGTTCAACAGGACGCCTTGGTTGCGCAGCGTGGTGGAAAGGTACGGTGCCGCCGAACCGGGTCCCCACGTGGTGTCGTACCCCTTGTTTTCAAGGTTGATCACGAACACGTGCTTGGCTCCCGGGAGATATCCGGTGCTCTGGATGGTCTGGGGTTCGCTCGCTTGTGCTTCCGTCTGCTGCAATCCGAAGGCGATGAAGGAGGCGCCGAGCAGGACGATCAGCAGGGCAGCTAATCCGAGCCGCATCCTGGAAATGGCGAAGGTTTTGAAGGTCATGGCAGGATCCATCCGTCCGCAAGTGCTTTCTGTTTCAATCCGGCCCACTCTTCCTCCGCGGGGGGACCGACCGGGGAGCATGCCGGTCCGGCGGCATAAGGCGGCACGAGGTACGTCGGAGCGGTCAGGTTGGGCGCTGCTTGGAAATCGAGCACCTCGGCGATGTTGCGGGCGGCGTTGTCCCGCGGGGTCAGGGGTTGAAGCCCCCAGCGCCACTCGATGGCCTTCAAGATTGAGGTGTGGTCGTAGGTATTGTGAGCCACGTATTGCCTTCGGGCGCGCGGAGAAATGACCATGGACGGTACGCGGAAGCCGCGCCGGGCAGTGTCTGGATTGCTGTCCGCTGCTGTTTCCGGTGGCACGTGGTCGTAGAACCCGCCCCACTCGTCGTAGTTGACCACGAGCATCGTGTTCGCCCAGTTGGGGCTCTTGGTCACGGCGTTGTAGACCTCCGCCAGGAAAAGCTCACCGGAGCGGATGTCCGCATGCGGGTGGTCATCGCCGGAGGTTCCGCTGGACTCGTCCGTGAAGCGGGGATCCACAAAGGAAACCGAGGGGAGTTTGCCGGAACTGCAATCGCTGAGGAACTCAGCGTAGGGCCTGGAGATTCCGAGGTACTTGGTTCCCCATAGGGCGGTGAAGGGAATGTCGCCGTAGTAGTACTTTCCCTGCACCCCGGCTGCTGCCAGGCGGTCCCAAATCGTGGGCATGGTGCTGGTGACGGTCGAGTTATGGAGCCTGTCGGTGGCCGCCGAGTGCTGATAGAAGCGGTTTGGATACGTTTCGGCCAAGGTGGCTGCGAAGTAACGGTCGCAGACGGTCCAGTCGGGACCCGCTTGGCGCCAAAAGTCGAGGTCGCTCGAATCGTAGTATCCGATGGCGAATTCATCATTCTCGCCTGCCCGCAGCCAACCATCGTTCTTGCCGTTGTTGAACTGGATCCGGCCGCCCTCATAGGAATGATCGGGGTCGGGATGCCCGCAGCCCTGGTAGTCCGTCAGGTGGTGCGTTGTGTGGGGGATCCCGTAGCGATCAACGAACGTCAGCCCGGCCAGCTTTCCGTCCGCGCCAGGCATCCACCCAAGGAAGTGGTCGAACGAGCGGTTTTCCATCATCACCACAATGATGTGGTCGATGCCCGAGGAACCGGGTTGGGGGAGGGCGGTCGTCGCAGCAGGCGCGGTCCCCGCGGAGGCGCCGCTGACAAGCGTCGCGGCCGTGGCAGATCCGGCAACTGACAGGAAGTTGCGTCTTGTGAAGTTCACGCCAAGCAGTGCATCACGGAATGATTACGGGAACAACCGATAGTTGGCTATTTAGTTCAGTGTTTGCCCAGAGTTAATTTCAGGTGAATGTTAATCACTTGAATGGATTTTGTGGGTGGCCCCAAACTCGTTTGGCCTTCTAGGCTGGGATGATGACAAGCCACGACGTAACAGCAGGCATACTGCAACGCCCCTATCTCCTGGCGACAGCGGGTGCCTGCGCGTTGGTCTTCCTTGCAGCTTTCGAGTCCATGGCCGTCACCACCATCATGCCGCTGGTGAGCCGCGAGCTCGACGGTGCCGGACTCTATGCTTTGGCGTTTGCCGGGCCGCTCGCCACTGGCGTGATCGGGATGGTGGCCGCAGGGAACTGGGCGGACAGGCGTGGTCCCTCCGCCCCGCTGTACGCCTCCGTGGCGCTGTTCGCGGCGGGGCTGCTCATCGCCGGTACTGCGGATTCCATGCCGATTCTCGTGGCCGGCAGGCTGGTCCAAGGCCTCGGCGGCGGCGCAATGACCGTGGCGCTGTATGTGGTGATCGCCCGGGTGTACCCCGCGAGATTACATGCCCAAGTCTTTGCCGCGTTCTCGGCGGCCTGGGTCGTTCCGTCGATGATCGGTCCCTTCGCCGCCGGCGTGGTTGCTCAGGTGAGCAGCTGGCACTGGGTGTTTCTCGGCGTCGTCGGCCTGGTGGTTCCGGCCTTGGCAATGATCCTCCCCGCCATGCGGGGCGTGAGTTCCACGCCGGACGCGCGGAAGGCGGCTCCGCGGGAGGCGGGCTCCTCGAAGGCGGCCGTTGGCGGGGCAAAGCCCGAAGGCGCCGACGTTCCCTGGGCCTTCGGCCGCATGGGATGGGCAGCGCTCGCAGCCCTTTCGGTTCTCGGCCTGAACCTCTCCGGCCAGGTGCCTGGCGTGGGTTGGGTGATTGCCGCCGTCGCGCTAGTCGTCGCAATGCTGGCAGTGCGGCCGCTGGTTCCGCGCGGCACGCTCGGCGCGCACCGCGGACTGCCGAGCGTCATCCTCATGCGCGGAGTCGCTTCTGCCGCGTTCTTCGGTACCGAGGTTTACGTGCCGTACCTCCTCACGGAGCGGTACTCGTTCACCCCGGCATTCGCCGGACTTGCGTTGACGGGATCGGCGATTGCCTGGGCGGCGGCCTCCGCCGTGCAGGGTCGGATGGGTTCCCGGCTTGGCAATGCCGCAGCGGTCAGGATCGGGTCGGCGCTCGTGCTCGGTTCGGTGGTAATTGTCCTCGTGACCACGGTGTTTTCGTGGCCCGCCGCGGTGGCGATTGCGGGCTGGCTGTTCGCGGGCGCCGGGATGGGCCTGATGTACCCGCGGCTGAGTGTTATGACCCTGGCCCTATCCAAACCGGAGGACCAAGGCTTCAACAGTTCGGCAATGTCCATCTCCGATTCCCTTGGCGGAGCTCTCTCGCTCGCCGTGACGGGTCTCGTCTTCGGCGCGCTGACGACGACGGCGGGCTCCTTCGCGGGGGTGTTCGCGCTGACGTCGGTGATCGCCGTCGTCGGACTCATCATTGCGCCGCGGGTTGCGGCCCGGCGGCCTTCGGGTGCTGAACGTGCGGACGACGCCGAGCGGCACCGCGCCGCCGAAGCGGACGACGTGCGGGCCTGACCTCGACCCTTTTCACGAAGGGCTTGAATATTGTTTATTCCTAGGAATATAGTTCCTGGGAATGAAAGGAGGCGCCATGTGCCGCTACACCACTTTCCTCGATGCCTTGGTTGGCTATGAGACCGAGCTGTGGAACACCGTTGACGCCCGGCTGCTGGCAGAGCACGGGATCAGCCTGGCCCGCCTGGACGCACTCCGCGTGGTCCGCGTCCATGCCGGTGCCTGCCGTGTGCAGGAGGTGGCCAACGATTTGGCCATCACGATCGGGGCTGCGAGCAAGCTCGTGGACCGCCTGGAGCGCGACGGCCTGGCGCGCAGGGTTGCCCATCCCAGCGACCGCCGTTCTTCCCTCGTCGCACTGACGGAGCAGGGGGACGAAATGCATGACCAAGGATGCGTGGCCCTCGAGGATCAATTGGGTTCCCTGTTGTCGGGAAGGTTCAGCGAGAACGAACTGCCCGAGCTGACCGGCCGCCTTAACGTCCTTCGCGACCACCTTCGTGTTTCTGCGACTATCAACTAGCAAGGAGACCTTGATGAATTCCTCCCCCGTTATTGCCTCATTTAGCCTCGCCGAACTTCCGGAACGGGCAACGCTTCACTCGGTCACGGCCGCCCCGGTTGAAATCGCCGGCCGCACTGCGCTGCGTGTCGAACTGACAGATGCCGTGACGTTGACCGGGACGCCCGGCGTTGACTACATCGACATGCCTACCTTCGTGGCCATCCCGGCGGACTTCACGGACGGCATCATCGAGGTGGACATCCTCAGCCGCCTCAACGGCAAGGGTCCCGCCGACGCCCGCGCGTTTGCCGGCGTCGCCTACCGGATCGCCGACCCCATCGTCAGCTTCGAGGCCGTTTACCTGCGTCCCCTCAACGGGCGCAAGACGAACCCGTCCAGCCCCCGAGACCAGCGGGCAGCGCAGTACTTCGCCTACCCTGGCTGGAACTTCGAGAACCTGCGCGAACAATACCCGGACGGACGCTACGAAGCCGGCGCGGACATCGGGCCCGACGAATGGATGAGCCTGAAACTCGACATCGATGGCACCAAGGTGGTTGCGTACGTCAACGACGAGGAAACGCTTACAGTCACCGAGACCCTTGCGGCACCGTTTGGCGGCAGCCTTGGCCTGTTCGTCGACATCGGTACCGAGGCCTTCTTCTCCAGGCTCACTGTCATTTCGCACTGACGGCTCCAGTGGGGTGCTTGCGCCGCGGGCACCCTCAGCGACCCCGGGTAGCCCGGAGCACGCTGTCGATGGTGGTGGCGTGTTGGCCCTCAGGACTCGTCACGGCGCGTTCCCGGGAATCGGCAACATTGATCCTCCACGAGCCCGGGCCGCGCGTGAGCGCCTCGACCAAGTCCTCGGGAGTGAAGAACTTGTCCTTCATATCCGTGTGCCCGCTCCACGGAGTCAAGCCATCCGGGTGATGCCCGACCACGAGCAAAGCGCCGCCGGGAGCCACGGCGGCCGCGGCCGAGGCGAGCGAATCGCGCCACGGAACAAGCGGAGCATGAAGGAATTGGGAAGACACGAGGTCGAATCCCTCTCCAGGGTGCCACGGGCCGAAGTTCCGCTGCAGCCAAGCGATCCGGTCCTGCAGTCCGACGTCGGCGGCATGGACTTCTGCCCGTTCAAGCGCGACGGCGGAAACATCCACCGCGGTCACCGTCCAGCCGTGCTGGGCGAGCCAGATGGCGTCCGCGCCCTCCCCGCAGCCGAGATCCAGTGCGGTGCCGGGAGCCAGGCCCTTGGCTTCTGCGATCAGCTGCGGATTGGGATTGCCGCTCCACCGCTTCGCCTTTTCCAGGTACACCTCGTCCCAAAACTGCGCCGGGTCGGCGTCGTGGTCGGGTTCGTTGTGAAGGTGGGCTCCGGCGTCGTGGTCAGGTTCGTTGTGAAGGTGGGCTCCGCCGTCGTGCTGGTGCGTCATGGCTCAAGCGTGCCCTGACGTGCCCCCGCGAGGCAACGGCCGCCCACCAAACTAACTCGCAGTTGTTGTCATTATGAGCCGTCAAAACGACAACAACTGCGAGTTAGTTGGGGACACCGCCCGCGTGAAGGTGCCCTGTGGAAAGGCCGGCGGCCCGCAGATGCTAGAATGGGTTTACTTGATGTGCAGTGATGCCCGCTTAGTCCCCGAATTTGGCTTTGTTCCAGACTTGGGAAGTGGGCTTTTTTCATGTGAGAGGCACATCCTGCGTCGATGAACGCGTTTTCTCTGGTCCCGGCCACGGCTTATTGCCTACCGGTTGATCACTGACTTTTTCCTCGGCGAACCCTTGGCCCAACCGGCGTCGGGGGACGATGTCCGTTGGACACCGCCAGAAAGACCCTTGAAACACATGACTACTTTTGCTGCCCTTGGCACACCCAAGGCCATCGCCGAGTCCCTCGCTGCAGATGGCATCGAAGAAGCTTTCCCCATCCAGGTCAAGACCCTCCCGGATACGCTCGCAGGCCGCGACGTCCTGGGCCGTGGCCGCACGGGCTCCGGTAAGACCATCGCTTTCGCTATCCCGCTTGTGGCACGTCTCGCCGAGCGCGAAGCCAAGCACTTCCGCAAGCCCGGCCGCCCGATGGGTCTGGTCCTCGCACCGACCCGCGAGCTGGCCACCCAGATCAACGCCACCATCGAGCCGCTGGCCAAGGCCATGGGCCTGAACACCACGGTCATCTATGGCGGCATCTCCCAGGCCCGCCAGGAAAAGGCGCTGCGCGCCGGCGTCGACATTGTCATCGCCTGCCCGGGCCGCCTGGAGGACCTCATCCGCCAGCGCATCCTGACTCTCGAAGCCGTCGAGATCACCGTCCTGGATGAGGCCGACCACATGGCCGACCTCGGCTTCCTCCCGGTGGTCAAGAAGCTCATGGACATGACTCCTACCCAGGGTCAGCGCCTGCTCTTCTCCGCGACGTTGGACAACGGTGTTGACAAATTGGTCAACCGTTACCTGTCCAACCCGCTGACCCACTCGGTGGACGACCCCCAGGCCGCCGTCACCACCATGGAACACCACGTCCTGGTGGTCAACGACCAGACCGTCAAGAAGCAGCTGATCGTGGAGCTGGCCTCCGGTGCCGGCCGCCGACTCCTCTTCATGCGGACCAAGCACCACGCACGCAAGCTGGCCAAGACCCTGACCGATTGCGGCATCCCCGCTGTCGATCTCCACGGCAACCTGTCGCAGAATGCCCGTGACCGTAACCTCGCCGAGTTTGCCAGCGGCGAGGTCCGGGTCCTGGTGGCCACCGACGTCGCAGCCCGCGGCGTGCACGTCGACGACGTCGAACTCGTCATCCACGTCGACCCGCCCACGGAGCACAAGGCTTACCTGCACCGCTCCGGCCGTACGGCCCGTGCAGGTTCAGACGGCACCGTGGTCACGCTGACGCTCCCCGAGCAGCAGTCCGACGTCAAGAAGCTCATGAAGGCTGCCGGCGTCGACGTCTCGTTCGAGCGCGTCACGGCCAACTCCCCGTTGATTGCCGAGCTCGTGGGCCAGGTTGCCGACAAGGTTGATCCCCGCACCCGTGCGGCACTGCTCGCAGCGAAGACCCAGCAGGCGGGCGGCGGTACCTCCACCGGTGCCAACGCCCAGCGCAAGCGCAACCGCCGTTCCACCCAGGCTGCACCCACTGCGGGTGGCCGTGGTGGTCGCGGTGGCCGTGGCAAGGTCGCCTCCGAGCCCGTGCGCACCGACATCAACCGCGCCGATCGCCGCGCAGCAGCGAATGACGACGTCGCCCGCAGCTCACGTGGACGCGGCAACGCTGCTTCCGGTCATCGCAACGACGTTCCTGGTGCACAGGGCCAGGGTGGTCGCAGCGGTCGTCCGGCAACCGGTCAGCGTGCTGCCGCCGGCAACCGCTCGGCGTCGGCTCCGCGCACGGAATCCGCTACTTCCACGCGTACCAGCGGCAACAAGTCCGTATGGTCCTCGAATACGGGTGGCAACTCCGGTGGCTCCTACGGCTCCGGCTCAGGCAACTCGGCTTCCGGCCGTCCGGCCCGCGGCGGCCCGCGCCGTGCCTCGGCTCCGGCGTCGAACGAACGCCGCAGCCGCTAGGCCACTTGTGGTCTAGGTTCTCCGCTGGACATGCTCACCGTGGGCCACAAGGAGTGGACATATTCCTGATATGTCCACTCCTAGGCACGAAGAATGAGCATGTCCCCAGGGATTACCAACCGCGCTCGCGCCATTCCGCAAGGTATGGACGCTCTGCACCGAGTGTGGTCGGGTCTCCGTGGCCCGGATGCACCATGGTGTCGTCCGGGTAGGCCTCGAACAGCCGTTCGCTCACGTCGTTCAACAGCGAAGTGAAGCGGGCGGCATCGTTCTGCGTGTTGCCAACACCGCCGGGGAACAACGAGTCGCCGCTGAAAATGTGCGCGGGCCCTTCCGGGTCCAGGTACACGTAGGCGATCGAACCCGGAGTGTGGCCGCGCAAGTGCACCGCGATGATGTCGAAACCGTCGAAGTTTCCCACATCGCCATGGCGCAGCTGCACGTCCACCGGAACGGGCAGCGCGTCGGCGTCGTCTACTCCGGCCGAGGTCTTCGCGCCCGTAGCTTCCACCAACCCGGGAAGCGCACGGACGTGGTCCCAGTGCTGGTGCGTCGTGGCGATCAGGGCCAGTTTCGGCGTGGCGGTGGTGTCAGCGGCCGCGTCTTCGATCATCTGTTGGATGGCCGGAAGGTCGTCCGCGGCGTCGATCAAGAGCTGCGCGCCGCTTGCCTTGGCGGTGAGCAGGTACACGTTGTTGTTCATCTCGCTGACCGAGATTCGCCGGATGGTGATGTCACGCAGTGAATGAATGAGTGAGTCCATTCGTCCACTCTACGGAAGCCGCCTGCGGCTTACCGCCTATTCGCGGCCCTGCGAAACCCAGGTGGGATCCGCGGACCGTGAGCCAACGACGGCGTCCGCGGCGTCGTCGAGCACGTCCAGTTGGGCGGCACTCAACTCGAGCGACAAGGCGCCCAGGTTCTCATCGATCCGGTGCGCTTTGCGCGTACCGGGGATGGGGACCACGCTGAGCTGGAGGCGGCGGCCCTGGGCGAAAAGCCAGGCCAAAGCCACCTGGGCGGGAGTCGCATCCCGGCCGGTGCTTTCGGACAGCTCGGCGGCGACGGCACGGACCGCGGCAACAACCGCTTGGTTGGCGTCGAGTGCGCCGTCCGCAAAACGGGGAATGCGGCGCCGGAAATCGTTCTCGCCGAGTTGATCGGCGCTGACGGTTCCGGTGAGGAAACCCCGGCCAAGCGGAGAATACGGTACAAAGCCCACTCCCAGCTCTGCCGAAGTCGGGACGACGTTGCGTTCAACGTCCCGGCTCCAGATGGACCACTCGCTCTGCACGGCGGCGATCGGGTGCACGGCGTTTGCTTCTCTCAGCTCCTCGGCTGTCACTTCAGACAGCCCAAGGTGCCGGACTTTGCCTGCCCGGACAAGCTCTGCCATGGCCTCCACGGTTTCCACAATCGGAACGCGGAGGTCGCGGCGGTGCATGTAGTAGAGGTCGATAACGTCGGTGCCCAGGCGGCGGAGGCTTGCTTCCGCCGCCTGGGCCACGTACGCGGTATCTCCCCGGACATCGGTGTAGCCCTCGCGCGGGTTGCCGACGATTCCGAACTTGGTGGCCAACTGGACCTCGTCGCGGCGATCCTTCAGCAGCTTCGCGATCAGTTCCTCGTTCTCGCCTGCGCCGTAAATATCCGCGGTGTCAATGAAGCTGATGCCGGCATCCACGGCGTGATGCAGCGTCTTGAGGGATTCTGCGGGATCCACCTCGCCGTAAACGGGCGTCAATGCCATCCCGCCGAAGCCGAGGGGGCTCACGGTCAGGCCATCACCGAGTTGTACATTCGTGGTTTCCGGGCTCATGGTGCTTCTCCTTCGCCGAGTGTTCGTTTCATTGCTGGCAACTCCGAGGGACGGGCGAGTATTCCGCGTTTATCGCTGGGCAGGCTCGGTTATTTCTTCACGCTTCTCCGTCGGAAGGGCCTTCAACCCGGCCGCGCAACCCACGATTCCCGCAATGAACAGCAATTTGAGTGGACTGGCTGGTTCGACGCCGGTGGCCATCGCCCAGCCGACCGTCAGCGCAGCGCCGATCCCGACCCAGACGGCGTAGGCCGTGCCCAGGGGAATCCGCTTCACGGCGACTCCGAGGCCGATCATGCTGAGGGTCGCAGTGACGGCAAAGACCACGGTGGGGAGGGCTTGGCTGAAGCCGTCGGAAAGTCCAAGGGCCGTCGCCCACACAGCTTCGAGCACGGCGGAGGCCAGCAGAACGGCCCATGCAAACTTAGCGTTCAAGGCTACGCCACCACCTTTAAACCGACCACGCAGACGCCGATCCCGGCGAGCAGGAGCAGCCGGGCCGCCGTCGGGCGCTCGACTTTGGTGATCATCGCGTAAGCCGCCGTGAGGACGACGCCGACTCCCACCCACACCGCATACGCGGTCCCGGTGGGAATGGATTGCATCGCGAAGGCCAGCCCCGCGGTGCTCGCGGTGACGCTGACGAGGAAGACGGCGGAGGGGGCCGGTTTGCGGAAGCCGTTGGAACGGTGGAGGGCTGCGGCCCAGACGGCCTCAAGCGCGCCGGACAGAATGAGGATTAACCACGACATGACAGATCCTTTGGCCAGTCTTGTCGCGTGCCGGGTACTGAGCCGTCGTCCGGAGGCCCCCTGTGCTGGCCTTACCTTCGAGGCTAGCAAATCCCGACGCCGGGTGGCCAGCCTTGGTGGCGAGCCTCACCAAGGGACATGCGCGGTCGCTAGGTCTACCGAGGGACATGTCCAGTCTTCGGGTGAGCGAGTGGGCATATTGCGGACACCACGAGGGACATGTCCATTGGTGGGCTCAGCGAGTGGGCATATTGCTGTTATGTCCAGTGCTAGGACCTAGGAGTGCGCATGCTCCACGCGGTCGATCGAGATGACGGCGAGGAATCCACGGCCCAGGATTTCCGGGCTGCGGGTGTCGGAACCCACTACCGCGTCGTAGCGGGCGAGTTCGATGGGCTCGGCGGTCGGCGCGGCAGCCTCCCCATCCGAGCTGCCCGAGCCGTCCGCGGGTGCCGTTTCCGTGGGCTCCGCGCCCGGACTAACAGAAGCCTTGCCCTCCAAAAGGACTGCCAACTGGCCTTCGAACACGGGGTGTGCGCGCTTCTTGGAGAGCTCGATGATGGACGTGTAGCCCTTGAATTCGCCGGCCCGGGCGATCACGTTGAGGTCCCGGATGTCGCCGGTCGGGAGTGCGCTGGCAGAGGCCGCCTCGCCCGAAAACCGGAAAGGCCGGTACTTTTCCAGAGGGTGCTCTTCGCCGTCCACCGTGAGCAGCAGCAATTCGCCGTCGATCACCGTAATGACTCGCTCCATGCCAGGGAACGTCGAGAATTCGCCGGCCGACCCAACGTCGGCGATGCTGACCCGCCAGTCCCACGCTCCATCTTGCGCCGACGCCGCTTTCGGGTGGCTGGCGAGTTCGCGGGTCACCCCGCCTCCGTTGCGCCATGGTTCGGGCTTGAGCTCGGCAAAGCGGATGATCTCCATGCTCTCCAGCCTAGCCCGAGCCCGCCGTCGGCCTGCTGAACGCTCGCGTAACATCGGTGCAATCTTGGCACGGTTCAACAATCCCGCAGGCCCTTGCTAACGTCGTAGGGAGGGAAACGGTTGGAGGCGCGGAATGTTCGTCAAAGTGTGTGGCTTGAGCACGCCTGAATCCGTGCAGGCCGCCGTCGAGTCCGGCGCAGACGCCGTGGGTTTCGTCCTGACGAAGAGTCCGCGTGAGGTATCGCCCGACCGTGCCCGAGACTTGTTGACCCATGTACCGGAAGGTGTCGCCGCCGTCGGAGTGTTTCGCCACCAGACGGCCGCCGACGCCGTCGCAACCGCCCGCGAGGCCGGTCTCGAATGGGTCCAGCTGCACGGAAGCCGCTCGCCGGAAGACGTTAAGACCGTGCACGACGCCGGCATGCAGCTCATCCGGGCCGTCACCATGGGTGCCGCTCCGGACGAGTTCGAGGCGTGGGGCGAGGAGCTTCTCCTGATCGACGCCGCCGTCCCGGGTTCGGGTGAGGCGTGGGACTATTCCTCGGTCCGGAAACTGGGCCTGGGTGCGCGACACTGGTTGTTGGCTGGCGGTTTGACCCCGTCCAACGTCGGAGCCGCTGCGCTCGAAGCCGAGACCTGGGGTGTCGACGTGTCCAGCGGCGTGGAGTCCTCGCGTGGGGTGAAGGACCTCGACCTCGTGCGCGCCTTCGTCCACGCCGCAAAAGCCTGACGCCCGGGACGCTCGCTCACCTTTAACGTCCTTTCGCCAAACGCTCGCTCACCTTTATCGCCTTTTGGCGGAACGCTCGCTCACCTATAACGCCCTTCCCCCAAACGCACGCTCGGATGATGTGAGCGAGGGTTCGCGGTTTTGCCCTCAAAAGTGAGCGAGCGTCGCTGAAGAGACCCTTGACAGACGCCGTCCGGCGTCGCATATTTAACGCATCGGCTAATTAGCCGATGCGTTAAATACGAAGGCGTTGGCGATGTCCACAGACCGGCTCAGTCTCATCTTCTCGGCACTGGCCGACCCCACCCGAAGGGCCATTCTGGCCCGGCTTTCGGAGGGTGAGGCCACAGTGAACGAGCTTGCCGAACCGTTCGACATCAGCCTGCCCGCCGTCTCCCGGCATCTCAAGGTCCTGGAAAACGCAGGGCTCATCAGCCGGAGCCGGAATGCGCAATGGCGCTCTTCAAAATTGGAAGCGGAACCACTGCGCGAAGCCACCGAATGGATGGACAAATACAGGCGCTTCTGGGATGCCAGTTTTATCCGCCTCGACGCCCACCTACGCAAGATTCAGCACGATTCGAAGGATCCAGGAGTCAAGCAATGAACACGGAACAGCACATCCTCACCATGACCCGCGATTTCGATGCCCCACGCGAGCTCGTCTTCCAAGCCTTCGTGGATCACGACCAGCTCGCGGCATGGTTCGGGCCGGTGGGCGTGGATTCGCCGCGCGACCGGATAGTCGTCGACCCCCGGGTGGGCGGAGTCTGGCAGCTCTCGTCGCCACCCAGAAAGCAGAGCCCGACGCCGGGATCACACTTTTGCTGGAAATGCGCCTTGAGTTCGAGGTACTGGAGGACGGCCGTACGCGGCTTCATCTCACACAGGGTCCCTTCGACTCCTACGAATGGGTGGACATGACCCGCGAGGGATGGGGCACCTCGTTCACCAAATTGGACACCTTGCTGGTGCGGGAATAGGGAAGCGGTCTAAAAGGGGCCGGAAGTCAACTTGGAAGGCCAGGGCCCATCCGGGCTAGACTCCACGGCGGGGACAGAATGCCATTGCTCTGGAGGCCGAACGGTTCCGGAGACAGACGATCAAGCAGAATGCGACCTTTGAAAATCCTTTCCAAACCTCTTAACGGCCCTTTCCGATACCTGACAGTCGCGCTCTTCGCTGCGTTGGCGCTGTCCGGTTGCTCCACGCAGGGAGGGGGCTCCGCTGCGGCGGGCACGCCGTCGTCCTCTTCTGCGGGCGACTCCGCAACCGTAAGCGCAAGCCCAACTCCTTCATCGGGGCCATACGGTGGCTTCGCTTCGGCAGCCGAAATGTGCTCGACCATCTCAAAGGAAGCTACGGGCGCTTCGTTGCTGCCAATGTCTGCGGCGCAGGGAAAGACCGCCGAGCTGGAGCAATACAAGACCGAGCTTGCCGCCACGGCCGATCGCGTCCCGGACGCGCTCAAGGCTGATTTCACCAACCTCAAGGACACTGCAATCGCCGGCTTGAAAGACCAGACCGTCTACTCAAGCGGCAAGTTCGAAAAGGCGATGGCTCCCGTTACCACTTGGCTGAGCGCCAACTGCAAGTAGTCCTTTATCCACTTAAGCGAATGAACAGGTAGCGCGGTCCCGCTGCCGCGGCAAGAATGGCTTCATGCAGCTGCCAGTCATGCCCCCTGTCGCACCCATGCTTGCCAAGGCGGTTGGCGCCATCCCGGACGGCGCCATGAGCTACGAGCCTAAATGGGATGGTTTCCGCTCCGTCGTTTTTCGTGACGGTGACGACGTCGAAATCGGTAGCCGCAACGAGAAGCCCATGAACCGGTACTTCCCGGAGCTCATCGAGGCGTTGAAGGCAAACCTGCCGGAACGCTGCGTCCTCGACGGCGAGATCATCCTGGTGGGCAGGTCCGGTGACCGCTTGGACTTTGAAGCCCTCCAGCAACGCATCCATCCGGCAGCCAGCAGGGTCAAGCTGTTGTCCGAGGAGACGCCGGCGAAATTCGTGGCCTTCGACCTGCTCGCCCTTGGCGATGAGGACCTCACGGGACGACCCTTCGCCGAACGGCGGGCAGCGCTTGAACAAGCACTTGCAGGCGCCGCCGCTCCCATCCACCTCACCGCGGCAACCCGGGACAAGGGAACGGCAGAGCAATGGTTCAACCAGTTCGAGGGCGCAGGCCTGGACGGCCTGCTCGCCAAGCCGCTGGATGGTACCTACCAACCGGACAAGCGCGTGATGTTCAAGGTGAAACACCAGAGGACCGCCGACTGCGTTGTGGCCGGCTACCGGGTTCATAAGACCGGTGACGACCTTATTGGTTCACTATTGTTGGGGCTTTATGACGACGGCGGCCGGCTATCCAACGTGGGCGTGGTGGGATCCTTCTCGATGCACAGACGCAAGGAGCTCTTCGACGAACTCCAACCCCTCGTGACTGGGTTCGATGGGCATCCCTGGGCATGGGCCGAGCAGGAGGAAGGCAGCCGGACACCCCGCAACGCCGAAGGCAGCCGCTGGAGCGCGGGGAAGGACCTGTCGTTCACGCCCCTGCGGCCTCAACTCGTTGTGGAAGTGGCTTACGACCATATGGAAGGGGAGCGGTTCAGGCACACCACGCAGTTCGTGCGGTGGCGGCCGGACAGGGATCCGGAGTCGTGCACCTATGAGCAGCTTGAGGAACCCGTGAAGTTCGATTTGTCAGCGGTCCTGGACGCCGGGAAACGATAAATCAGGGGGATTTCAGGGCCAACCCCTAGGCTCAGTCCGCGTCCAGCAGGAGACAATGGGAAACATGAAAACGCTGCTCAACATCATCTGGCTCGTCTTCGGCGGCTTCGTCCTGGCCTTGGGTTACTTCATGGCCGGAATTGTCTGCTGCTTGTTGATCGTCACCATCCCGTGGGGCATCGCGTCGTTCCGGATTGCCTCGTACACTCTGTGGCCGTTTGGTCGCATGGTGGTGGACAAGCCCGGAGGCGGGGGAGTCTTCCCCCTCATCGGCAATGTCATCTGGTTGCTGGTTGCGGGCATTTGGATCGCGATCGGCCACGTGGTCACCGCCTTCGCCATGGCCATCACCATCGTCGGGATCCCGCTGGCCATCGCCAACCTGAAGCTCATTCCGGTATCGCTCATGCCGCTGGGCAAGCAGATCGTACCCAGCAACCGACCGTTCGTCAGCACCTACCACTAACCGTCCCGCGCCTGGCGTCAGGCGCCATGGACTGTTCCGGAGTAGCGTAGGCGGTGTCTGCACTGCCTCCCCTCGAAAGGAACAGTCCATGTCCGCCGCCAGGAACACTGTTGCCAAGAACATCGTCGCCACCCTCAAAGCCAACAACGTCCAGCGCGTCTACGGAATCCCCGGGGATTCGCTGAACGGATTCACGGACGCGCTGAGGGAGGAAGAGAGCATCCGCTGGGTGCATGTCCGCCACGAGGAAGCAGCGGCGTTGGCAGCCGCAGCCGAGGCGGGCCTCACGGATGAATTGGCGGTGTGCGCCGGATCCTGCGGCCCCGGCAACCTGCACCTGATCAACGGGCTCTACGATGCCAACAAGTCCAGGGTTCCCGTGCTGGCCATCGCCGCCCACATTCCCAGCGAAGAGATCGGGAGCCAGTACTTCCAGGAGACCCACCCCCAGGAGTTGTTCCGGGAGTGCAGCGTGTACGTCGAGCACGTTGCCCATCCTTCGCAGATGCCAAGGGTCTTGGAAATCGCCATGCGGACGGCGATCGAGAAGCGCGGTGTCGCTGTCGTCGTGATTCCCGGAGATGTCGCCCTCGCGGAGGCTCAAAGCAACCGGACAGCGGTGATCCGGGCCGCACGTCCGGAGATCCGGCCCAACCCGCAGGAGCTCGCCGAGGCAGCGGACATTCTCAATGCGGCCGGCAAAGTCACTATCCTGGCCGGCGCGGGCACCGCCGGCGCGCACCCCGAGGTCATGGCCCTGGCGGACGCACTGGGCGCGCCGATCGTCCACGCGATGCGCGGCAAGGAGCACATCGAATACGACAACCCGTTCGACGTCGGCATGACGGGCCTTTTGGGGTTCAGTTCAGGCTTTCGGGCGATGGAGAGCTGCGAGACCCTGCTCATGCTGGGCACCGATTTTCCGTACCAGCAGTTCTACCCGGACAACGCCAAGATCATCCAGGTGGATGTCAGGGGCGAGCAACTCGGCCGGCGGGCCCGGATCGATCTTGGCCTTGTGGGCACGGTCAAGGACACTGCGACCTCGCTCCTGCCCCTGATCGAGCGCAAGGCGAAGCGAACACACTTGAGTACTTCGCTCAAGCACTACGCCAAGTCGCGCGCCAAACTCGATGACCTGGCCTCCCCGGCCAAGGACGGGCAGCCCATCCATCCGCAGTTCGTGGGCAGGCTCGTGGATGAGTTGGCGGCCCCGGATGCGGTTTTCACGTGCGACGTCGGGTCCCCCACCGTGTGGGCGGCCCGGTACCTGGGCATGAACGGCCGACGCCGGCTGCTCGGCTCGTTCAACCACGGAACCATGGCCAATGCATTGTCGCACGGAATCGGTGCGGCGGCCGCGTACCCGGGGCGCCAAGTGGTGGCCTTGGCCGGCGACGGCGGCCTGACCATGCTGCTCGGCGAGCTGATCACCTTGGTGCAGAACAAGCTGCCCGTCAAAGTGGTCGTCTTCAACAACTCCTCGCTGAACTTCGTGGAGCTCGAAATGAAGGCCGCGGGATTCGTCAATTTCGGCACGGAGCTCGAGAATCCGGACTTCGCCAAACTAGCAGAATCGCTGGGCATCCGCGGTATCCGGGTGGACAACTCCTCCGGGCTGAAAGCGGGACTGGCTGAAGCCTTCGCCAACGACGGTCCGGCCCTCATCGACGTCCGCACGGCACGGCAGGAACTGTCCATTCCGCCGGCAATCAGCGCCGAACAGGTCAAGGGCTTCACGCTCTACGCGATCCGGACGGTCCTCTCCGGCCGAGGCGACCAGCTCATCGACCTCGCGAAGACCAACATCCGCCAAATTTTCTAGCCCACCCTCGCGCGGGACTAACCAGCCGCCACGGCTCCCGTGCGCAGATCGAAACTGAAGCTGCGCTCCGCGACCCGCGCGCCGCCGTCGTACGCCACCGCAAAAGTCAGCTCAAGCGAGTTCCGCGCCAGATCCTCCTCGGTGACGGTGTACACCGGCGTGAAGTACAGGGCTTCCCCTCCCGGTGCCAGATCCGCGGGCGGGAAGTCCTCCGGATTGGCGTGCGGTCCCAGGAGTACGACGCCGGTGGCCGGCCGGGTGCCCGGGTTGCGGGCGCGTCCGGTAAAGGCGAGGATGTCCCCGGCTTTGTAGCCAGGAATGACGGGCCCGTAGTTGAGGTCCTGAGCCTCCCGGGTGCCGAGGACCTGCGCCTGCTCAGCGGAGTAGCCTTGGCCCACTTCCTTCCAGGTCTGCACGTCCCATTCACCGTCGTTGTCCGGGGAGATGACATGGAATTCGCCGGCGTTCTGCCAGGCGGCGGGTCGGCCGGGAGTGATGGAGCGCAGTTCCATGTGAAACTCGAGGCCGTCGGGCTGGGTTTCAGGCGCACCCGATCCGGTCGAACCCAAAAGCTGCTCCGTCAACTGCTCCGCCGGGACGGAAACGAAGACGATCTCGCGGTATCCCTGCCGTTCGTACAACACGCCGATGTTGCCATCGGGGAGCCGCGCCGCCGTCGAGTAGGCCGAGCTGCCCTCGCACAGGACCAACTTGGCGGGCCAGCTGGCACCGTTGTCCGTGGACAGGCTGAGGACCGTGTTGCGCCGAAGGGAGGTGTCCTGGTTGTTGCTCGTGAGCAGCCAGCTATTGGTGGCCGGGGTGCCCAGGGATGCCACACTCGGCAGGCCGTCGAAGCGGACGAGGGAGCCGTTGTCGCTCGGGTCGGGGAGGTCTTCCACTGGTTCCAGCTGGCTCCACGTCTCGCCGCCGTCATTGGAGATTGCTGCCTGGCGCCGGGGAGTGGCGCGCGAGTGCAGGAGGAGGCGGCCGTCGTCGAGGCACGCAACCTTGTTCTCGTTGGGCCCGACCCCGTCTGGTCCCTTTCCGATGAGCGAACCAAGCGTCCACTTCTCGCCATGGTCGTCGCTGTACGCGGAAGCCGCCATGATCTCGCCGTCCACGAGCACGACGAATTGCTGCACTAGGCGTCCGGCGAACGGACCGGCGTGCATCTGGATTCCCTGCCCGGCAGCGGCGAAGATCCCCGTGATGCCGCAGTCGCGAGCGCCCACAACACTGCCCGGCTTGAGCTGATCGGTGAGCCGCCGATGCCGCCAGGTGACGCCGTCGTCGTCGGAAAAGCTGACGTCGCAGTGCTGCACGTCGTCATCCGGTTCCAGCCCGGCTACCGCCTCGAAGAAACCGGCATGCGTCCCTGAGGCGTGGAACATGAAAATCCGCCCGGTCACGGCGTCCACCAGAAGGCTCGGATCGCCGTAGCCATTGAGTCCCGAGCCGCTGCGAACCACCCTCTGTTCCTCCCAGCTGCGGCCATTGTCCGTGCTGCGCCGGAGCAGGAGATCTATCGGATTGGGCAGGTCGTCCAGGTTCGGCCGGCCGTCATAGGCGGCGAGCACTGTTCCCGCCGTGGAAACGGCCAGCGCGGGGATGCGGTACTGCCGGTAGCCTCCCGTGCCGCGCACCGCCAGGACGTGCTCGACGACGGGACGGGCTTGGGGCAGTGCGGCACCATTGCGCTGGAGGTAGGAGGTCACACGTCTATGATACGAGATGGCGCCTTTGGCCCTTAGCTGATCCTGCGCCGATAGGCGGCCGCGGCGAAGAAGTACGCAAGAACGAGGATGCCGATGCACCATGCGAGGGCGACCCAAATGTCGCTTCCGATCGGCCGTTGTTCAAACAGATCCTGGATCGTGTTGACGATCGACGTGACCGGCTGGTTCTCTGCGAAGGCGCGCACGGGACCCGGCATGGTGGCGGTGGGGACGAAAGCCGAACTGATGAACGGCAGGAAGATGAGCGGGTAGGAGAACCCGCCAGCGCCGTCTACAGACTTCGCTGTCAGGCCCGCGATGATTGCGAGCCACGTGAGTGCGAGGGTGAACAGCGCCAGGATTCCAACGATCGCGAACCATGCCAGCAGGCTTGCCGATGTTCGGAATCCCATCAGGAGGGCCACCAGCACGATGATCACGAGGGAAAGCCCGTTGGCAACCAGGGAAGTCAGCACATGCGCCCACAGCACGGACGATCGTGCGACCGGCATGGAGTGGAACCGCTCGAAAATGCCGCTCTTCATGTCGGTGAACAAGCGAACGGCGGTGTACGCGATTCCCGATGCAATCGCGATCAGCATGATCCCCGGCAGCAGGTAGTTGACGTAGTTCCCGGTGTCTGTCTTGATGGCGCCGCCGAACACGTAGACGAACAGCAGCATGAGGGCGATCGGCGTGATCGCGGTGGTGATGATGGTGTCCGCGCTGCGGAAGATGTGACGCATGGAGCGGCCCAGCAGGACGGCCGTGTCTCCGAAGAAGTGTGTGCTCATGACTGGTCCTTACTTGACGCGACCTTGCCCTCGTTCCCCACAAGTGCGAGGAAGATATCCTCCAGGGTGGGCTGCTTTTCGACGTATTCGACCTTCGCCGGTGGGAGTAGTTGCTTGAGCTCGGCGAGAGTCCCGTTCGCGATGATGCGCCCTTGATGAAGGATGGCGATCCGGTCCGCGAGTTGTTCGGCCTCGTCGAGATACTGTGTGGTGAGCAGAACGGTGGTGCCCTGATTCGCGAGCTCCTGGATTACCTGCCACACCTCGATGCGTGCTTCGGGGTCGAGCCCGGTGGTCGGCTCATCGAGGAAGATCACCTCGGGCTGCCCGATCAGGCTCATGGCGATGTCAAGGCGACGGCGCATGCCTCCTGAATACGCGGACACTTTTCGGGATGCTGCCTCGGAGAGGTTGAAGCGCGCCAGAAGATCATCCGCCGCTTGGCCGGGGTCCTTCAGGTGCCGCAACTTGGCAACAAGCACCAGGTTTTCCCGACCGGAGAGGATTTCATCGACTGCTGCGAATTGTCCGGTGAGGCTGATGGATTCCCGAACCCGCAGTGCTTGGCTCACGACGTCGAATCCATTGACGATGGCCGTGCCGGCGTCCGGACTCAGCAGTGTGGACAGGATTTTCACCATCGTGGTCTTTCCTGCGCCGTTGGAGCCGAGAAGGGCGAAGATGGTGCCCGGCGCCACATCGAAGTCCACACCGCGCAGTACGTGCAATTCCTTGTAGGACTTTTCCATGCCCTGCACGCGGATCGCGGGTTCGCGGGTGGTGGATGCACTGGTCATGATTACCTCTCCTTCCCATCGTCTCCGGCAGCGGCGTCGATTGCCTTGACCAGGCGTTCGCGCTCCTTGTTGATCCACTGACCTACCGTGTAGTTGCGCATGAACGTTTCGGCGAATTCCACCGGATCGTCACCGACGATCGAGCGGATCGGCGTTCCATCCGCGGCGCTCTGCTCGAACAGATCGGTGAGATCGCCAAGCATCTGCAGCAGCACGTCGCCCTTGGTGATGGCCCCGAAGTACATCAGGTACCGTTCCAGCGCGGTCGCCGCCGTGCGATAGTCCGCGGGAAGCTGCTCCACGCGTGCCTTGTTTTGGCGGTATTGCTTCTTCTGTTCGAGCGATCCCGTGAGCTGCTCGATCCACCCTGTGGCCATGTTCACTTTCCTCCCTTTCGGAGCTGTTCCAGTCGCTCGGACAGGAAACTCCACGTATTCCAGAATTCGTCCAGTTCCTTCTCGCCCTGCTCGTTGAGCGAATAGACCTTGCGCGGCGGGCCCTTCTCGGACGGCCGCTTCTCGACGTCGACAAGGCCCTTTTGCTCGATCCTGACGAGCAGCGCATACACGGTGCCCTCGGCGATCTCGGTGAAGCCCTGCCCCCGGAGCAGCGTCGTGATTTCGTACCCGTACGCGGGATTCCCGGTCAGGAGGGCGAGAACGATGCCCTCCAGGGTCCCTTTGAGCATCTCCGTCATTTGCCTGCCCATCGGACACCTCCTTTCACTACTCAGTGTTACTAGCTACTGGTACATAGTACCGCTAAGTAGTGGAAGCGCAAGCCCCTATGGAAACCGCACCGAAGCGCACTCAGGGCCGCTGGAACGCGCCGTCCCTCAACAGGGCCACAGCGGTCCCGGCGTCAAGTTCGGCGGCGATCTCGACGTCGTCCGCGTACCCTGCGCCGATCAACTCACGGCCGCTGGAGCAGCCCCGCAGAACGTCATGGAGCCGGGGTTCGGCGGCGTTGAACACGGCCATCGCGGCATCAGCCTCCGGCGCGAAACCTTCCCTGCCGTCTTCCGGTGTGAAGCCGCCTCGCCCTGCGGCAGCGAGCCCGGCAATGAAGGCGCCGGCCCCGATCTGATCCTCCACGGCGGGCCGGAGCGAACCGCCGGGCCAAAGCTCGCCGGCCGCGATCACCGCCACCACCGCATCCAGAGGGAGTTCGGATGCCACCCAATCCGCGGTGGCCGCTGCGTTTCGCAGTGACACGGCTGCGATAAGGGGGATTTCCCGGGCGAGCTCGTACGCGATCGACGAGCCGTTGGGTGAAGGCAGCACGACGCGGCTCAACGTCCGGGCGTCCCGCAGGCTCGACGGCGAGAGGCTCAGGCCGCCTCCACCTCGCGGACCCGCCAGTTGGGCATCGTGGTGGGCGGCGAAATCCTCAGCCCCGGCGTCCTTCCACGGATAGGGGAACACCATGGCGCCCCGATCGACGGCGACACTGACGCATGTGGTGAAGGAGAGGACGTCAACCACCACGGCGAGGTCCGCTCCGGACGCGACCGCATGGGCGCCGTCGAGCCCCCATTCAAACCTCACCGTGAACGGAAGCTGCCGGTGCACCGTCCCCGCCATGGTCATGACAGTTCGGCCTCCAGGTTGCGGTGTGCGGCATCGAGCCACAGGCTTTTCGCGCGTTCGCTGTGGAAGAGCGGATCCAAGGCGAGCAGTTGGCGGACGACGGCGGCGCGGCCTGCCGCGAAGTCTGCATCGCCGACGTGCGCGTAGTCCTCGCGGACAGCAGCCAGGTAGCGGGCGTAAGCCTTGGGTTCTGCGCCGAGGACGGACAGATCGGCGTCGCATAGGAGGGCGCCGAGATGGTCTCCCGGTTCGGGGCTGTGGGTGGAGGTCAGCCTGACAAGCCGGGCAACGTCGTCGATCACCTGCCCGGGAAGTCCCGCAATGGCTAGTCGGTCCTCGGCCAGCCTGGCCGACTGCTCTTCGTCCTGGCCGGCGATTCCCTCGTAGACGGCATCGTGGAACCAAGCGGCCAAAGTTACTGAGCGCGCGGGCGGCCCGGGTTCGGTGAGGAGATCCAAGGCTTCCAGGACCGCCAGCAAATGCGTGCGGCTGTGGTACTTCCGATGGTCCTCGCCCCAGCGTTCGAGCAATTCGAAACCCAGCTCCTCGTGTCCCGGAAGTGTCGAATTCCAGCGCTCCAGCAAGGGCACGGTGAGGGCCTTGCTCCGTTGGCGGGCGGGGATCCGCAAGCCACTCGCGATCAGTTTGCGCACCAAAATCCGGGCCTCCACGGGGATGGCACCTGCGGAAAGGAGGTCCTGGTAGCGGCGTTCCGGGACGTCGTAGTGATCGCCGTCGAAGGCGCGCTCGGGAATCCCCGCAGCCTCGGCGAAGGCATGCAGCTCCTCGAGCGATGTGTCCGAGACGAGGTGGGAAAACACGGTCCCGTGCGCGGGCCACAACGGCGGATCAACGTAGACGGCCATGGCCTGCGCCGAGAAACTACGGGTTTTTCCGCGTGGCTACCGCTGAGAGTGCGGTCAGGCCTTTCTCGAAGTCGCCGCCCACCATCTTCTCCATGTTCATGAACAAAGCGAAGATTTTGCCGAGGCCCTTGTTCTCGCCGGTCATTGTCCAGGTGACGCGGGTGCCGTCCCCTTCGGGCACGAACGTGAACCCCGTGGGGTTGACGGCCTTCATCGGCTTGGTGAATTCGAGGCGGATGTCGATCTTGCCAGGCTCTTCCGAGCCGACGATTTCCATGGTTCCGGTGCCGGCCTTGTTGTTGCCGTTCCAGGCATACTTGGCTCCGACGCCGGATTCGTTGCCCGAGTAGCTGCGGCTCAGCTTGGGGTCAACGGCTTCCCACGGAGACCATTTGGTCCACTCGTGGAAGTTGTTGACGAAGGGGAAGATGTCGGCGGGCGCGGCGGGGATCAGCGCATTGCGAGTGACTGTGAAGGGTGCCATGTGCATATCGTACGGCGCTTTACCGGGATCGTGGGTGCGGGCCGCCCGCTGCGTTCCGGCACGCAGCCCACGGCCCGGACCCACGATCCCGACGGCGGGTGCACATAAGCGGGCAGGGCTATAGACAGCAGTTTCGCCGTCGGCAAACATGGAGCAGGAGGGATGATCTGCCAAAGTTGAGCATAGTAGACTCAACTTTGAGAAACAGTCTACTCCCGAGAGGAGCTCTTCCATGGACGTCAAATTCACCACCAAGAGCCAGGAGGCTCTTTCCGCGGCGGCCATGAACGCCTCCACCGCCGGAAATCCGCAGCTGGAACCGGCCCACTTGCTCAAGGCGCTCATGGACCAGCGCGAGGGTGTCGCCGTGGCGCTTTTGCGCGCCACAGGAGCGGACCCGGATGCCGTGAGCGTGCAGGCGAGCTCGGCTATCAAGGCCCTACCGTCGTCGTCGGGCAGTTCGGTGCAGCAAGCGCAACTTTCCCGTCCCTCCATGCAGGCCATCCAGGCCGCCCAGAACGAGGCCGAGAAACTCGGAGACTCCTTCGTGTCCACTGAGCACCTCCTCTTGGGGCTCTCGGCCGGAAGCGATGCCGTTGGGAAGCTACTGCGCGACGCCGGCGCCTCCCACGAAGCGCTCCTCGCCGCCCTGCCGGGTGTCCGTGGCGACCGGAAAGTCACCTCGCAAGACCCCGAAAACACCTTCCAGGCCCTCGAGAAGTACGGCATGGACCTCACCGCCGTCGCGCGGTCCGGCAAGTTGGATCCCGTGATCGGGCGGGACAGCGAAATCCGGCGGGTCGTCCAGGTCCTGAGCAGGCGCACCAAGAACAATCCGGTGCTGATCGGTGAACCCGGCGTCGGCAAGACCGCCGTCGTCGAAGGGCTCGCCCAGCGCATGGTGGCCGGCGACGTCCCGGAAAGCCTACGGGGCAAGACCCTGATCGCGCTGGACCTCGCGTCCATGGTGGCCGGCGCGAAGTACCGCGGCGAATTCGAGGAACGGCTCAAGGCCGTGCTGGAGGAGATCAAGAACTCCAACGGGCAGATTGTCACGTTCATCGACGAAATCCACACGGTGGTGGGCGCCGGTGCCACCGGTGAAAGCGCCATGGACGCGGGCAACATGCTCAAGCCCATGCTGGCCCGCGGCGAGCTGCGCCTCATCGGCGCCACCACCCTGGACGAGTACCGCGAGAATGTGGAGAAGGACCCTGCCCTGGAACGCCGCTTCCAGCAGGTCTACGTGGGCGAGCCAAGCGTGGAGGACACCATCGGGATTCTCCGCGGCCTCAAGGAACGCTACGAGGCCCACCACAAGGTAGCGATCGCGGACTCCGCCCTCGTGGCCGCCGCCACGCTCTCCAACCGCTACATCTCGGGCCGTCAGTTGCCGGACAAGGCGATCGACCTTGTGGACGAGGCCGCGTCCCGGCTGCGCATGGAAATCGACTCGGCTCCTGAGGAAATCGACCAGCTTCGCCGTGCCGTGGACCGTCTGACCATGGAGGAATTGGCCCTCGCCCGCGAGACCGACGCGGCCTCCATCGAACGCCTCGCTGCGCTGCGCGCGGACAAGGCCGACAAGAAGGAAGCCCTCGCGGCATTGAACGCCCGTTGGGAATCCGAGAAGGCCGGGCTCAACCGCGTTGGCGACCTCAAGGCGAAAATCGATGAATTGCGTTCGGCCGCCGAAAAGTACCAACGCGAAGGCGACCTTGAAGCTGCCTCGCGCATTCTCTACGGCGAACTGCCCGCTCTGGAGCGCGAGCTCAGCGCAGCAGCCGAGGAAGAGTCCGCCCGGGAAGCGCGCGGTGAAGCGAAGCCCGCCCTGATGGTCGCGGACGAAGTCACGGCGGACGATATCGCCGAGGTCATTTCGGCCTGGACCGGGATCCCCGCTGGCCGCATGCTGCAGGGAGAATCCCAGAAGCTGCTGCACATGGAGGAGGAGATCGGAAAGCGGCTGATCGGCCAGTCCAAGGCCGTGGCCGCCGTTTCCGATGCGGTCCGCCGCGCCCGTGCGGGCATCAGTGACCCCAACCGCCCCACGGGTTCGTTCCTGTTCCTGGGCCCCACCGGCGTCGGGAAAACCGAGCTCGCCAAGGCGCTCGCTGACTTCCTGTTCGACGACGAACGCGCGATGGTGCGGATCGACATGTCCGAGTACGGGGAAAAGCACTCCGTGGCCCGGCTGGTCGGCGCCCCTCCCGGATACGTGGGCTATGAGGAAGGCGGGCAGCTCACTGAAGCGGTCCGCCGTCGCCCGTACTCCGTGATCCTGCTAGACGAGGTGGAGAAGGCCCACCCGGAGGTGTTCGACATCCTCCTGCAAGTGCTCGACGACGGTCGCCTCACCGACGGGCAGGGCCGCACCGTGGACTTCCGGAACACCATCCTGGTGTTGACGTCAAACCACGGTAGCCAGTTCCTTGTGGATCCGACCCTGGACGCCACGGCCAAGCGAAATGCGGTCATGGCCGTGGTCAACGCGTCCTTCAAGCCGGAGTTCCTCAACCGGCTCGACGAGATTGTCCTGTTCGATCCGCTCAGTGTGGACGAGCTCGCCAGGATCGTCGAGCTGCACGTGGACGAACTGACCAAGCGGCTGCACGACCGCCGGCTCACCCTTGAAGTCAGTGACGGCGCCCGGGCCTGGCTCGCGATGTCCGGTTACGATCCCGCCTACGGCGCCCGTCCGTTGCGACGGCTGGTTCAACGCGAGATCGGCGACCGCTTGGCCAAGGAGATCCTCGCCGGAGAGGTCGCAGACGGCGACACGGTGCTCGTGGATACGGCGGCCGACGTCGACGAACTCACCATCGAGGGGCTGGAAGCTTTGACGGGTCCCGACGGCGGAGCTCCGGCGGGTAGCGGCCTGACGGTGAGGCGGAAGGAGTAACTACTTCTGCAGCACGGATTCCTTGAGCGTGTTTCCCGAGTTCACCACGATGAAGCAGTCCACGCGGCGGTCGCCGTTGTCCCAGCTGGTGGCACTCGGGTACACGTTCTGCTGCAGGAGCGCGTACTTCGTGGAGGCCTCGTTGAGCATCAGATCACGGCAGATTTCGCGGCCTTTGTCACGCAAGGCAGTGGCACCGGGGAAGGTGTCGTCAGCCTTGTACCGGAAGATGGCGCCCAGCTGGGCAGAATGGTCGGTGGTGCAGTCCACCACTTTGGACTTGGTGGCGTTGGAGTCGAAATCGGCGAAGCAATCGCCCAGCTGGTAGTCCTTTGCCTCGACATCAGCCGGGAGGGGGCCGCGGCTAGTGGACGTGGCCGGTGCGGGGACGGGCGCGGCCGCCGGGCGGTTGGCCAAGGCCCCAACGAGGATCCAGATCACTACTCCGATGAGGATCAATACAGCCAGCACAATGCCGCCAATGATGAGCCGATACCGCGTTATGGCGTCCAGGGCAGTCCGCAGGGACGACCCTTTTTCGGAGGGAAAGCCGTCCCCGGGCTCGGATTGGCCAGGCATGCCAGTATCCGGGTAGCTGCCCGAAGTCCCCGGATACCCGGTCCCTGAACCAGGGTCTACCGGCGACTCGTTGTCGCCTGTACCGTTGTTGCCCGGGATCGTGTTGTCCTGGCCCATGTCTGAGTTTGCTGCCTTTCATGCGTGCGGCCCGATATTAGGGCGACTCTACCCAAGTTTTTCATGCCAATGAATGGAGATACTGCCAGGTGGAACTGTGACGCCGCTTTCGCGAAGGTCGTGGCACGCAGTTGCTCCAGAAAGCATGTAATCTAGACATACGACAAATTGACCAAACATTCCGGGGCCTCACCGATCGCCAAGGTGACCACCTCCGGTCCAAGTACAAAAGGGGGTCACGCCATGGGGCGCGGCCGTCAAAAGGCAAAAGCTACCAAGCAGGCTCGGGACATCAAGTACTACTCCCCGAACACTGACTATTCGGCCCTTCAGCGCGAGCTGACTGGGCCATCAAGTCGTGCGACGAGCCGATTCGCGGATGATCCGCCGGAGCCGGATTACTCGGCTTACGAGGACAAGTACGCACAGGACTTGGAAGACGATGACGACGAGGTAGACACCCGCCGTATCGGATAGCTGTAGCAACAATCAGGTGCCTTTCGGCATCGAGTTGCGTACCGCCGTCGTACACGAAGTGATTTGGCATCCCCAGATGCCTCCTGAAACACAGAGCCCGTAGGGCGCGCCAAGATTGGCGTGCGCTACGGGCCTTTTTCGTTCTTTTTGCCGGTCAGTCCTTCTCGTGGCACAGATCCAGCAAAGGGATCAGTGTTTCGAGGTCATTGGCGCGGGCTGCAGCAAGGATCTTCCGGTGGGCGTCCGCCACGCGCTCAAGCTTGGCGTCGTCCAAAGGATACGAGCGGCTGATGAGCCGTTGAACCGGGTTGTCCCAGACGGATTCGAGGGTTTTCAGCAGGAATCCGTTGGGCGTAGGCGCCGCCAGGCCCAAATGGAACGCCCGCGTGGCGGTAAACAATTCCTCCGGGTCGGCGCTTGCGGCACCCTCGGCGATGAGCAGCTCGAGCCGGGCAAGCTGAAGGTTGGTGTACTTGGCCCCGCATTGCCTGATGGCCATGATCTCAAGGGCCTTGCGTACCTCATAGACTTCCTCGACGGCTGATCGGGTCAGCGTCGTCGCAAAATACCCGGAGCCCGGGACCAAAGTGGCGAGTCCTTCGTGCACCAAGCGGTTCAGTGCGTCGCGGACCGGCGTCCGGGAAACGCCGTATTCTTCGGCCAGTTGTTCCTGGACCAGGGGAGCGCCAGGCTCGACCACTCCGTTGACGATCTCATTGCTGATTCTGTCGTAGACGTGCTCGCTCAGCGGCCTCATCCCCTTGGCAGCTTGCGTGGCCATTCGCCCCATCCCCTTTTTGGTATCAAAACTCGTTCAATCCTACGTGCTTTACATCACAGGATTCACTGTATACAGTGAATCCAATTCTACCAACCCCGAGGAAAGATGCCCTATGAGCCTGCACATTCCACGCATACCCGGGATCGATTTCGCCGCCGTCGGCAAGCAGTTGGGTTACCTGGAGATCGAACATTCGGACAACGAAAATGACGCCGCTGTCATCCCCTCGCCGATCGCGGTCCTGAGTGGTGGAGACGGCCCCACGGTTCTTTTGATCGCGGGCACGCATGGTGACGAATATGAAGGCCAGATCCTGCTCCAGGAACTCATCCGCACTTTGAACCCGGATGAGGTGACAGGGAGACTGATTATCCTGCCTGCCCTCAACATCGCTGCCGTCCGCAAAGGAAGACGCGTTTCCAGCGTGGACCGGGTCAATCTGAACCGGGCACTCCCGGGCCGCGCCGACGGCGGACCAGCCCTGCAGATCGCCTCTATTGTGGCCGGGGAACTCATCCCGATGGCGGACTTTGTGATGGACATCCACTCTGGGGGAATCGCCTCGGAGTATGTTCCGTCCGCGTTCGTCTACCAAGGACCGACACCGGAGCTGTGGGCTGAGAAGGCGGCGGCGGTGGCCGCGTTCAATGCCCCGTACTCCGTGGTGGTGAAGCCCATGCTGAAGTCGGGTTCCATCAGCGGCGCTGCCGATCGGGCGGGCGTACCGATGATCTCGACCGAACTTGGTGGCAGGGGAACCGTATCCCTGCCGATCCTTAACAGGGCCAGGACCGGACTTCGTTCGCTGCTTGGTCACTGGGGCGTGCTTAAGGACGCCGGGCCGGTCACCGCCAGAGCCCCGATCCAGTGGATCGAACTCACTGCCCAGTCCCCGGTCCATTCCACGATGGCGGGCATCCTCGAGCCGGTGGTCGAACTTGGCCAGAAGGTCACGGCCGGAGACCTCGTGGCTCGGGTCCACTCCGTGGAAGAACTCGAGCGGCCTCCAAAAGACTTCTTTGCACCCATGGACGGGATGGTCGCAATCGTTCGACATCCCGCCCTCGTCAATGTCGGTACCACCGTGGTCAACATCGCCGTTGACCACGGAACAAGCTATCTGAAAGGCAATCATGAACCGTCCTAGAGACATCTCCACAGGCGCCCTGCTGCTGGCCGCTGCCGTCGGGCTCAGCGGCTGCACCACTGCGTCACTCGACGCCGGCAAGGAAGCCGCGGCCACCTCCATTCCCGGCAAAGACGCCGCGATTCCGGCGGCGCGTTTCAACCAGTCCGCCGCGAATCTCCTGCCCCCGGACGTCAAGGCCAAAGGGACGCTGGTGGTTGGCACCGACCCCACCTTCGCGCCGTATGAGTTCTATGCTGCTGACAGCAAGACGGTTGTCGGCTGGGACGCGGACTTCGCGAAAGCCGTCGGCGAGACACTGGGGCTCGAAGTCAAGATGGTCCCCGCGACCTTCGACACCATCCTCCCTGGCGTGAGCTCCAACAAATACGACGTCGGCATCTCGGGTTTCAACGTCACGGCCGAGCGCAAGATGAATGCCGATTTCGCCTCCTACCAAAGCAGCGGCTCTGGCCTTGCCGTCAAGGCGGGCAACCCCAAGAAATTGTCCCTCAACGCGATGACGCTGTGCGGCACCAAGGTGGGTGGCGAGAAGGGAACCACGCAGGGGATCGAGACCCTTCCGGCGTTTTCAAAGCAGTGCGTCGACGCAGGCAAGGCGCCCATCGACATCCAGTTGTTTCCCTCCCAGAACGAAGCCAACCTGGCCCTTATCTCCGGCCGTGTGGACAGCGTCCTCTCGGGTCTTGTCGGCATGGGCTACGCAAGCAAGCTTTCAGGCGGTGCTTTCGAGCTCGCAAGCAACCAGGACTTCGAGCCGACGCCGGTAGGTATCGCCCTGCCCAAGGGTTCGCCACTGACCAAGTCGATCGTCGCTGCCGTCCGGGCGCTGATCGCGGGCGACACGTACAAAGCGATCAACGCGAAGTACGGAATCCCGGACTCGGTGACCATCGGCGCTGATGCTGTGGACGCGAGTGGTGCGAAATGAGCGGGGTGATCACCGCCCCTAACATTGGAACAAGGGACAGCGGACAGTTCACCGTGGTCTCAGCGAGGCACCCCTGGCGATGGGTGGCTGGTACTGCGGTAGCCGCCGTCGTGATCTTGTTGCTTGTTTCCGCGGTGAGCAATCCCCGTTTCGGCTGGGACAAGGTGGCCCTGTATTTCCGCGACGTCGCCATCGTCAACGGGATCGGCATCACCCTGTTCCTGACGGTTGTCTGCATGGCTGCCGGGGTGGGGCTTGGCGTGGTGCTTGCGGTCATGCAGCTTTCGGCAAACCCCGTGGTGAAGGCCTCGGCAAGCGCCTACGTGACGATCTTCCGTGGCACGCCGGTCCTGGTCCAGCTGTTGTTCTGGTTCAACTTGTCGGCGCTGTATCCGGAGATCACCTTCGGTATCCCGTGGGTCAGCCTCGACGCCAACCAGATCATCACACCGCTCGCCGCAGCGATCCTTGGCCTGGGCCTCAATGAGGCCGCGTACATGTCGGAGATCGTCCGGGCAGGCATCCAGTCCATCGACCAAGGCCAAGGCGAAGCCGCGGGTGCGCTCGGCATGTCCCGCATCCAGACCCTCACCAGGGTGATCCTGCCGCAAGCCATGCGCGTCATCATTCCTCCCACGGGCAACGAGTTCATCGGCATGCTCAAGATGACCTCGTTGGTCAGCGTCCTGGCTGTCCCCGAGCTCCTGTACTCCGCCCAGATCATCTACTCGAAGAACCTGCAGGTGGTCCCTCTGCTCTTGGTGGCCAGCATCTGGTACATCATCGTCACCACGGTGTTCACGGTAGGCCAGGGGTACCTGGAGTGGCACTTCGCGCGGGGAACGTCCCGTTCCGTCCCGCCGACCGCCGCCGAGCGGTTGCGGAAATTCTTCAGGGTTCACTCCGCGCAGGGCGCAGGAAAGGGCAAGCAGTCATGACCATCGACACGAAGGAAAGCCGGAAGGCGCCGGAGGCGCTTCCGCTGGTGCGCGCGGAAGGAGTGCGCAAGAGTTTCGGCGACAACGAGGTCCTCAAGGGAATCGATCTCCACGTCCAAAGCGGCGAAGTGGTCTGCCTGATCGGCGCCTCCGGCTCGGGGAAAAGCACCTTCCTGCGGTGCGTGAACCACCTCGAGAAGATCGACGGCGGCCTGCTGTGGGTTGGAGACAGGGCCGTGGGCTACCGGATCAAGGGGGACAAGCTCCACGAACAGTCCCACAACGAAATCTGCGCCGACCGCACCGATATCGGGATGGTCTTCCAGCACTTCAACCTTTTCCCACACATGACTGTGCTGGAGAACCTGATGGAAGCCCCGCTCAGGGTGCTCAAGCAGCGCAAGGCGGATGTCCGCCGTCGGGCATTGGATTTGCTGGAGAAGGTGGGCCTTTCGGAGAAGGCGGATGCGTATCCGCGGCACCTGTCGGGCGGGCAGCAACAGCGGGTGGCGATCGCCCGGGCGCTGTGTATGCAGCCGAAGCTGATGCTGTTTGACGAGCCGACGTCGGCGCTGGACCCGGAGCTCGTGGGCGAAGTCCTCAGGGTGATGAAGGACCTGGCCCGGACAGGAATGACCATGATTGTTGTGACGCATGAAATGGGCTTCGCCCGCGACGTGGCGGATCGAGTGGTGTTCATGCACGGTGGCCGGATCATTGAGGAAGGTCCCGCCGAAGAGGTCATTGGCAACCCCCGGCATGAACGGACCAGGGCGTTTTTGTCCGCGGTTCTGTAGTCGTTGATAGTGCGCTCTCGGAAGTGATTGACAGAATGCGTTAGTGCCGGCTAACGTATTAATCATGCTCGACCCACTGGAAGTTGCCGCGGAGCCGAACAGGCGGCGTCTGTTGCACCTGCTTGCGGCGGGCGAGCGCACCGTGACGGAGCTGGCTGGCGAATTCACGGTGAGCAGATCCGCCATCTCGCAGCACTTGTTGGTGCTGGAGCAGGTAGGCCTCGTTGCTGCCCGCAAAGAAGGACGCAACCGCTTCTACCGCTTGGACAACGCCGGCATGAGAGAACTCCGGATGCTTTTTGAGCAGTTCTGGACCGCTGAGCTGGACATGCTCCTCGCTGACGCACAAAACTTCACCACCGACCGCCTTCAAACAACAGAGGAATCACCATGATTTACGACAAGACCGTTCTTCTTCCCCTCAACGTCGACCAGGCGTTCGAACTCATCACGCAGCCCGCACGCCTCCGCCGCTGGCAGACCGTAGCCGCGCGCGTCGACCTGAAGGTAGGCGGCGAGTACCGCTGGACCGTCACTCCAGGCCACCACGCAGCCGGAACGTTCACCCAAATCGAACCGGGCAAGCGCATCGTCTTCACGTGGGCCTGGGAGCAGCCGGAGGCCCCGGCAGACAACGTCTCCACCGTAGCCATCACCCTTGAGCCAGCCGACGGCGGGACCACGGTGCGCTTCGTGCACGAAGGCCTTCCGACGCCGGAAGCCGTCGCAGCCCACTCCGAGGGCTGGAACCACTACCTCGACCGTCTCCTCGCCGAGGCCTCCACGGGTGACGCAGGTGCCGACGAATGGGCCGCTGCCCCCGCCGATCTCAACGAGCTCACCTCTGCGGACGCCACGCTCGCCATCGTGCAGCGCGTGCTGGCGCACGTGACCGAGGCCGACGCGCAGACCCAGACTCCGTGCGCCGATTTCAACGTGTCCCAGTTGCTTGAACACCTTGCTGGCTCAATTGCCAACATCGCCAAGGCCCTTGGCGCCGAAGTAGCCGACGACGCCGGAAAGTCGCCTGAGGTGCGCATCGCCGACCTCGCCCAGCCCACGCTGGAGGCTTTCTACCGCCGCGGCCTCGAAGGCACCATCGACATGGGCTTCGCCGAATTGCCGGCCACGATGGTCGCCTCGATCCTCAACCTCGAGTTCCTCGTCCACGCTTGGGACTTCTCCAAGGCCCTTGGCCTCGAAGTGTCGGTTGCGGATGAGCTCACCGACTACGTCGAGGTCCTCGCGCAGAACACCATCAGCGAGCAGGTCCGTGCGAGCGGCAGCTTCGCCCCGGCTCAGGAAGTCGCCGAGACGGCATCCAGCCTTGAGCGCCTGGTCGCTTTCACGGGCCGGGCTGTTCACGCATAAGGGTTCCAACGCCGCTCTTCAGGGGGTCCGTCCGCGCTGGCTGTTGTCAGTGTCGGACCCCCGTACTACTTTGAACGTGGTATCCGCTGGCGAAAGCCGGCTACTCAACGAAGGGATAGCAATGCCGCAGGTTGATAGCTACAAGCAGGGAACTCCGTGTTGGGTGGACCTGTCGTCGTCGGACATCGAGGCTTCCAAGGCCTTCTACGGTGATCTGTTCGGCTGGGAACTGGACGCGATGGACGCCGGTAACGGCATGACGTACTACATGGCCAAGCTGCAGGACCGCTACGTTGCGGGCATGATGCAGCAGATGCCGGACATGGCTGCGGCTGGTGCGCCGTCCTTCTGGGCCAATTACCTCGCCGTCGATTCGGTCGACGAGGCTGCCGAGCGCGCGACGGCGGCCGGCGGCAACATCGTCTTCCCGCCGGACAGCGTCCCCAACGGGAGCGGCCGGATGTTCTTCGCCGCCGATCCGACGGGTGCGCAGATTGGTTTCTGGGAGGCCGGAAGCCACCACGGCGCCGGGTTGGTCAATGAACCGGGCACGGTGGTCTGGAGCGAACTGCAGACAAACGACGTTCCCAAGGCCGTGGCGTTCTACGAATCCGTGACGGGATGCTCCAGCGAGACGGCTGCGGCCGGCGATCTGCAGGAATACACCCAGTTCGTGGTGGACGGGAAGTCCGTAGGCGGCGCCATGAAGCAGCCCGTCGAGGGAATGCCGCCGTTCTGGATGACCTACTTCAATGTCGCGGACGTGAACGAATCCGTGGCGAAGGCCGTCGAGCTCGGCGCCCAGGTCTTCGCGCCTGCCTTCGACGTCCCTGGCGTCGGCCGCATGGCAGTCCTCGGCGATCCCGCCGGAGCAGCCTTCAGCGTCATGGCCGCCGAAAGCAACTAGGCCTTAACCAAGAGTGCCCACCCAACTGCCGGATCGGCAATTGGGTGGGCACTTTTTGCGTGAGGAACCCTTAGGCGTAGGCGTTCACAAGGCGCACTGCGCCGCCGTCGACGCCCTTGGCGCCCTGGACGTAGTCCGGGCCGCTCTTGATGATCGAGTCCGAGTCCGCAGCCACGGTACCCATGACCCACGACGGCAAGCCGCGTTCGTTGAGGCGGGCCACGGCGGCGTCTGCGATTTCGGGGGACACGATCGCCACCATGCCGACGCCGAGGTTGAGCGTGCGCTCAAGGTCGGCAAGGGGAACATTGCCGAGCTCGGAAACCAGCTTGAAGATGGCCGGCAGTTCCCACGTGGCGCGGTCAACCGTGGCCACGAGGCCCTGAGGCAGGACGCGGGCCAGGTTGGCCGCGAGGCCGCCGCCCGTGACATGGCTGAAGCCGTGCACGGCGCCGGGCGCAGTTCCCAGGCCGCTGACCGGGAACGCGCGGGCGAGGTCCAGGCAGTCGGCGGCGTAGACGCGGGTGGGCTCGAGCAGTTCTTCGCCCAGGGTGCGGCCGAGTTCGGAGACCTGGCGGTCCAGGGCCCAGCCGGCGTGGTTGATCACGCGGCGAACCAGGGAGTAGCCGTTGGAGTGCAGGCCCGAGGAGGCCATGCCGATCACGACGTCGCCGGCGCGGACCCGGTCCGGGCCGAGCAGTGCGTCGGCTTCGACAACACCGGTAGCTGCACCCGCGACGTCGTACTCGTTCTCACCCAGCAGGCCCGGGTGCTCAGCGGTTTCGCCGCCCACCAGGGCAGTGCCCGCCACGGAACAAGCGGCCGCGATGCCTCGGACGATGTCCGCGATGCGCTCGGGGACAACCTTGCCGCATGCGATGTAGTCGGTCATGAAGAGTGGCTCAGCACCGACTACCACGATGTCGTCCACCACCATGCCGACCAAGTCGAAGCCGATGGTGTCGTGGATGTCCATGGCCTGGGCTATGGCCACCTTGGTGCCGACGCCGTCAGTGGACGTGGCCAGCAGGGGCCTCTTGTACGTGAGCAGCTTCGAGACGTCGTACAGGCCGGCGAAACCGCCGACGCCGCCGAGCACCGAGCTGTTATGGGTCGCCTTGACGGCGTCCTTCATGAGTTCGACGGCGCGGTCGCCCGCTTCGACGTCGACGCCGGCGGACGCGTAGGTGATGCCGGCTGTGTTCTCAGCGGCGGAGGATGCGGAGGTCATACAGACTCTTTCTTATCGGCGTCGGTCAGCAGGTTCTCAAACTCGGCGTCGGGTCCGGGATCGCAGCCCGTGGCGCCGGGCTTGTTGGCCGGGTCGTCCGAGTCCGCGGTCGCGGCTTCGGCGGAGATGCCCGACGTCGGCAGCCCGCCGAGGTCGGTGCGCTCCAGGAGGTTCTTGCCCAGTTTGTCCGAACCCGGAAGTGCGATGGGGTACTGGCCGGTGAAGCAGGCGGTGCAGAGGCGTTCCCGCGGCTGCTGGGTGGCGCCGATCATGCCGTCTTCGGAAATGTAGGCCAGCGAATCCGCTCCGATGGCCTGGGAGATTTCCTCGATGGTGGCACCGTTGGCGATCAGTTCAGCGCGGGACGCGAAGTCGATGCCGTAGAAGCAGGGCCACTGGACGGGCGGGGAGGAGATCTTGATGTGGACGGCTGCGGCGCCGGCCTCGCGGAGCATCCGGACGATGGCGCGCTGGGTGTTGCCGCGGACGATCGAGTCATCGACCACCACCACGCGCTTGCCGCGGATCACGGATTCGAGGGCGTTGAGCTTGAGCCGGATGCCGAGCTGACGCAGGGTCTGCGAGGGCTGGATGAACGTGCGTCCCACGTAGGAGTTCTTGACGAAGCCGTGCGCGAACGGGATGCCGGATTCCTCGGCGTAGCCGACCGCAGCCGGAGTTCCGGATTCGGGGACCGGGATGACGATGTCCGCTACCTGGGTGTTTTCGCGGGCCAACTGGCGGCCCATCTCCACTCGGGACTCGTACACGGAGCGTCCGGCAATCGAAGCGTCGGGGCGCGCAAGGTAGACGTACTCGAAAACGCAACCCGCCGGCGTCGCTTCCGCGAAACGCTGGGAACGGACGCCGTTCTCGTCAATGGCGATGAACTCGCCGGGCTCGATCTCACGAATGAAGCTCGCACCGACGGTTGCCAGGGCGGACTGCTCCGAGGCGACAACCCAGCCGCGCTCAAGGCGGCCAAGGCACAAGGGGCGGATGCCGAAGGTATCGCGGGCGGCGTAGAGGGTGCCTTCGTCCATGAATACGAAGCAGAAGCCGCCGCGGATCTTGGGAAGCAGCTCAAGTGCGGTCTGTTCGAGGGTCTTGCCCTCTTCGCCTTCGAGGAGGGCGGTGACCAGGGCGGTGTCCGAGGTGTTGCCCTGCTTCATTTCTCCGGTCAACTGGCCGCCGTTGAGCTCGAGGATCATTTCCCGGAGCTCGGCAGTGTTGGTCAGGTTGCCGTTGTGCGCGAGGGCAACGGTGCCGGTGGCGGTTGCGCCCAGGGTGGGCTGTGCGTTGGCCCAGTGGCTTGCTCCGGTGGTGGAGTAGCGGCAGTGGCCGACGGCAAGGTGCCCGGTGAGGGTGTTCAGGGTTGTCTCGTCGAAGACCTGGGACACGAGGCCCATGTCCTTGTAGACATTGATGCGCTTGCCGTCACTGGTAGCAATACCAGCCGATTCTTGTCCGCGGTGCTGCAACGCATACAGCCCGTAATAGGTGAGTTTTGCTACTTCTTCGCCCGGCGCCCAGACCCCGAAGACGCCACAAGCGTCCTGAGGTCCTTTTTCGTCGGGGAGAAGATCATGAGAAAGTTTTCCGTCGCCACGTGCCACTGGTCAATTGTCGCATGATGTTGGCGTGGTACTTTCCCTCACGCGACATTGTGACCGGGATCCTATGCCTCGGCGTCGTCCTCTGCGGGGCCGGGCACGGACTCGACGACGGCACGCCGGGAGCGCCGCACACTGACCTTGTCGAGGACGAGAGCTGCGATGGCGCCCAGCAACACGCCGCCCGCGGCAAAGGACACGAGGAAGAACCCGAAGACCGCCCCGGTGTCGAAACTCTCGTCGCCGGGGATCCCGTAGGCCACGAACGCGGCAACGATGATGCCGAGCACACCGCCCAGGCCCATGAAGGGAACGAACTTCGGCGCACGGCGGACCGTGATCCCGCGGCGTTCCGGGGTGCCGTTATGTGCCGCGGCGTTGTGCGCCGCGCTGTTGGGTGACGTGCCGCTTTGTGACGTGCCGTCGGCGTTTGAGTCCTCAGAAACCATGCCTTCCAGCCTACCGTTTCGAGGAGGTTGGTTTGTGGTCTGAAGTCAGACCATTGACAGATTGATGTGAAGTGGGTCACTATCGATGCGAGCGGTGTCGGCCCGTTCCCCCCTTCCGTTTAGAAAGAGAATAATCATGAGTGATCGTTCTACGGCAGCGAAGGTGCAGGCTGTGCAAGACGCAGATGCTGCGGCCCTCGCCGAGCTTGGCTACAAGCAAGAGCTACATCGCGGCATGTCCGGCTTCTCCAACTTCGCAGTCTCGTTTTCCATCATTTCGATCTTGGCTGGCTGCATCACCTCCTTCAGCATTGCGCTCAAGTCCGGCGGTCCGGCTGCCATCAACGTGGGTTGGCCCATCGTTGGCCTCTTGGTCCTGTGCGTGGCTCTTTCCATGGCCGAGGTTTGTTCGCGATACCCGACAGCCGGTGGCCTGTACTTCTGGGCCGGCAGGCTCGCCAAACGCAACAAGCGGGCTTGGGCCTGGTATGTCGGCTGGTTCAATTTCCTCGGTGAGGTGGCCGTCACCGCCGCAATCGACTTTGGCTGCGCCACAACAATGATGGCTTTCGCGGCGCTGACTTTCGGCGTCGAGCCCACCGCAGGCGGTACGTTCGCCCTGTTCGTCGTCCTGATGATCATCCACGCCCTGCTCAACAGTTTCGGCGTCAAGATTGTCAGTTTCCTTTCCAATGTCTCCGCGTGGTGGCACATTGTGGGCGTCGCGATCATCGTGGCGGCGCTGTGGATCATGCCCACGAGCCACCAGTCCTTCGACTGGACAATGACGGCGTGGCACAACGAAACAGGCTTCACCTTCGGACCGTATGTCTTCCTCATGGGCCTGCTCATGTCGCAGTACACCTACACCGGCTACGATGCTTCGGCCCACGTTGCCGAAGAGACCAAGAACGCAGCCATCGCGGCTCCCAAGGGGATTGTCATGAGCGTGGTCATCTCCATCATTGGTGGCTGGATTCTGCTCTACTCACTCGTCGCGGCGATCCCGAACGGCTCGGAGGAGGGTCTGACCACCCTTGGTGCCACTCCAACCGGTTTGCCGCCGGCACAGATCTTCCTGGATGCGCTGGGCAACCCCGGCGTAGCGAAATTCCTGCTCGCCATCGTGGTGGGCGCACAATTCTTCTGCGGCATGGCGTCAGTGACCGCCAACTCACGCATGACTTACGCTTTCTCCCGCGACAATGCACTGCCAGGCTCCCGCATCTGGGCCAAAGTCAACGCCCGGAGCGGCACCCCCACAAATTCCATCGGGCTCTGCGTTGGCTGCGCGATTGTGCTCGCCTCACCCGCCCTGTTCAACACAACCGCCTATTTTGCCGTGACGAGCGTCGCCGTCATTGGGCTCTACATCGCGTATATCACCCCGGTGTTGCTCCGCAGGCTCAACAAGAACTTCGTACCGGGCCCGTGGCACCTCGGGAAATGGAGTCCCATTATCAACTGGATAGCGATTGTGTGGGTCGCCATCATCGTGATCCTCTTCGTCCTTCCGCCCGTCGCAGACATCACCATCGACACCTTCAACTACGCGCCTATCGCCGTCGTGGTCGTCTTCCTCCTCGCCACCGTGCTTTGGTACACCACGGGGCGCCGGACGTTCATGACAAGTGCCGAACAGGAGCATCTGACGATCGACGCGGATAAGCTGCTCAACTAGCACAACCATGGGCCGCCGGCGGTTCTTCGCCGGCGGCCTCCCAGCCAGGAAGGTCGCCATGTTCCTCGTTGAACCGATTGAATCCCCCCTACTGGAGACGGTCCTGCTCCCCGCGCGTGGACATATGGCCTTCGAGTCGTGCGTCGAGCACTTGGGATCGGCAATTCAGTTGGGGATCTTCAAGACCGGCGAGCGACTCCCGCCCGAGCGCGACTTGGCCGAGCGTATGCAGGTCTCCCGGGCCACGCTGCGGGAAGCGATCAGCGCACTGCGCGCAGCCGGTTTCGTCACGACCGTCCGGGGGAGGGGCGGCGGAACCATCGTGGAACCGGTCGGCAACGCGCGGCCGCCTGAGCGTCCCGGCAACAAGGACCGGCAGGAGGAAATCAGCGACATCCTCATCTTCCGTTCGGTGATTGAACCGGGGGCCTGCCAGCGGGCGGCCTCAATGCGACTGAGCGAGGACCAGCGCCGGCTTCTGACTGATTCGTTGGCCGAGGTCGAAAACGCGGGTTCACCGGTGGAATACAGGCAAGCGGACGCCCGCCTTCACCTGGCGTTCTCCGCTGTTGCGGGATCGCCCGAACTCAACAAAGCCAGTACCACCATCCAGACAAAGATCCACGAATTCCTGGCGGAAATCCCCTTTCTGCAGCGGAATATCGAACATTCAAACCAGGAACATCGATTGATAGTGCAGGCCATCCTCGACGGCGAGCCTGCAGCGGCCCGAAGCGTCATGGAATTGCACTGCGAGTCCACTGCCGCACTACTCAAGGGACTACTGAAATGAGCAGCACCATGAACGACATTTCGAACACCGTGGATACCACCGTTCACCCTCGCAATGACCGTATGCTCACCGTTGAGCAACTCAAGGCACAGATTGGTGAGGGCGCCATAGACACGGTGATTCTTGGCTTCACCGACATGCAGGGCAGGCTTCAGGGCAAGCTCCTTCACGCGCAATTCTTCCTTGATTCCGTCCTGGAACACGGCACCGAAGGCTGCAACTACCTCCTCGCCGTGGACACCGAAATGAACACTGTGGATGGCTATGACATTTCCTCGTGGGAAAAGGGCTATGGAGACATGCTTTTCGACATGGATCTGGACACCATCCGTGTCCTTCCCTACCGCGAGGGAAGTGCGCTGATCCAGTGCGATCTGTCCATGACCGACGGCACTCCGGTCTCTGTTTCACCCCGTGCCATGCTCAAGCGCCAGACGGCCAAGGCGGCCGAGCGCGGTTGGAAGGCACTTGCGGGCACCGAGCTTGAGTTTGTCGTCTACAACGACTCCTACGAGCAGGCATGGGACCTGGACTACAAGCACCTCACTCCTGCCAACCAATACAACGTGGACTACTCGCTTCTGGGATCCGGTCGCGTGGAACCCCTGCTTCGCCGGATCCGGAACGAGATGTACGCAGCCGGCATGACGGTGGAATCCGCGAAAGGTGAATGCAACTTCGGCCAACACGAGATCGCGTTCAAGTACGACGAAGTGGTCACCACGGCGGACAACCATTCCGTCTACAAGACCGCGGCCAAGGACATCGCCCATGACATGGGCCAATCCATTACATTCATGGCCAAGCCCAACGAACGCGAGGGCAACTCCTGCCACATCCACCTGTCCCTTCGCGGACTCGACGATGAGCTGGTTTTCTGGGATAAGGCCACCGGCGCCCGCACCAAAACCTACGATCAATTCATCGCCGGGGTGCTTGCCACGATGCGGGAATTCACGCTCTTCTACGCTCCCAACATCAACTCCTACAAGCGGTTCGTCAAAGGCTCCTTCGCACCGACGGCGGTGGCCTGGGGCCTCGACAACCGCACCTGCTCGGTGCGCCTCGTGGGACATGGTCAAAGCGCGCGGCTTGAAAACCGGCTGCCAGGTGGCGACGTCAACCCGTACTTGGCACTGTCGGCCATGCTTGCCGGCGGGCTTTACGGAATCGAAAACGAGCTCGAACTCGAACCGGCAACCCTTGGCAACGCCTACACCTCGGGCGCTCCCACCGTGCCGACGACGATGCGGGAAGCGCGGGATCTGTTCGCCAGCTCCGTGATCGCCAAGGAAGTCTTCGGTGAGGAAGTGGTGCGGCACTACGTCAACTACGCCGACGTCGAACTGGCAGCTTTTGAGTCCGCTATCACGGACTGGGAGCTCCGCCGCGGGTTTGAAAGGCTGTAGGGGCGATGACTCGGAATCAGACGCCGGCTCCAGATCCAGTCCGACGGCCCCGGATCGCCCTGACCACCTATCTGCAAGACGCGAAATGGGGGGATTGGGACGCGCGGGCAGCCGTGCTTCCGGCAACATATTTGGAGGCCGTGGTGGCAGCGGGCGGCACACCCCTGCTCCTGCCGCCCATCGGCACGGATACCTCCGTACTTGACCTTGTCGACGGCCTGATTGTGGTGGGAGGCAGCGACGTCGACCCCGGAAATTACGACGCCGAGCCTCACCCGAGCACCCGCAGCCAGCCCGCGCGGGACGAGCACGATATCGCTTTGACGCTGGCCGCGTTGGAGAAAGGGGTTCCGCTCTTCGCAATCTGCCGCGGCGCGCAAATCCTGAACGTTGCCTTGGGCGGAAACCTCATCCAGCACGTGCCGGACGTGCTTCCCGAGGCCAACTACCAACCCGCTTCGGGGGTTTTCGGCGAGGTGACGTTCGGTACCCGGCCGGGGAGCATCATCGCGGAACAACTAGGCGAGCGGGCATCGGCGCCCGTCTATCACCACCAGATTCTGGACCGGGTTGCCGAAGGGCTCTGCGTCACGGCGTATGCGGCGGACGGCACGGTCGAGGCCGTCGAGTCGACCCAAGGAAGCTGGGTGTTGGGCGTTCAGTTCCACCCTGAACAAAATTGTTCAGACTTGCGCCTCTTTGAAGGATTCGTTGAGGCCGCCAGAAGGTACCGGGACGGCGAACTTTACGCTGAGCGCTTCGACCCATCGACGGAATTCAAACCGACAGAAAAGAGCTGGGCGTGAGTGCCGCAACTTTTGACATCATCAATCCGGCCACCGAGGAATTCCTTCAAACTGTAGAACTGGCATCCCTGGCCGAGACCGACGCGCTGATTGCCCGCGCGGCTGGCGCCTTTGAGACCTGGCGGAAGGTGTCGCCGTCGGACCGTGCACTGCTCTTGCGCCGGTTCGCGGCCGCCGTCGACGCCGATCTGGAGAACCTCGCACAACTGGAAGTCCGCAATGCGGGCCATACTGTCGGCAACGCCCGCTGGGAAGCGGGCAATGCGCGCGACGTCATTAGTTACTACTCGGCGGCTCCTGAGCGGCACTTCGGGCGCCAGATCCCCGTTGCCGGAGGCCTCGATGTGACGTTCCACGAGCCATTGGGCGTTGTCGGCATTATTGTGCCGTGGAACTTTCCCATGCCAATCGCGGCGTGGGGCTTCGCTCCGGCGCTCGCGGCAGGCAACACGGTGGTACTCAAGCCTGCGGAACTTACGCCGCTGACGGCGATGAGGCTGGGTGAGCTGGCGTGCGAGGCCGGCCTGCCCGACGGCGTGCTGACCATCATCCCGGGGAAGGGCTCCGTGGTGGGGGCACGCTTCGTGACCCACCCCGCGGTGCGGAAGGTCGTCTTTACCGGGTCTACCGGGGTTGGCAAGCAGATCATGGCCGGTTGTGCTGATCAAGTGAAGCGGGTGACGCTCGAGTTGGGTGGCAAGAGCGCGAACATTGTGTTCGCCGACGCCGACCTTCAGGCCGCTGCCGCCGCAGCTCCCGGTGGTGCGTTCGACAATGCCGGCCAGGACTGCTGTGCCAGATCTCGGATTCTGGTGGAAAAATCGGCCTACGACGCCTTCCTTGAACTCTTGGAACCCGCCGTTCGAGCTGTCAAAGTCGGCGACCCGGCGGACGAGAGTACCGTCATGGGGCCCTTGATTTCCGCCTGGCAAAGGGAAACTGTCGCGGGCTTTGTGCCCTCGGGAGCGCCCATAGCTTTCCAGGGGGAGGTGCCCGAAGGTCCCGGATTCTGGTTCCCGCCCACAGTTCTGGCCCCCGACTCCTTTGACGACCCGGCGGTGCGTGAGGAGATCTTCGGACCAGTCGTCGTCGTCGTTCCCTTCAACGACGAGGCGGACGCCGTACGGATCGCCAATGACACCCGGTACGGCCTCTCCGGATCCATCTGGACCCAAGACATCGGCCGGGCCTTGCGCGTGGCCCGCGGAGTGGATGCCGGAAACCTCTCGGTGAACTCGCACTCTTCAGTCCGGTATTCGACGCCGTTCGGCGGCTTCAAGCAATCGGGCCTGGGCCGCGAACTGGGTCCTGACGCGCTCGATTCCTACAGCGAAGTAAAGAACGTTTTCATCGCGCACTGAACCCACCAAACTTTGGAAGCCCCATCATTCAAGGAGAAATCACCATGACCGAATTCATTTCAAACCGCCTCAAGGACCGCACGGCCGTCATCACCGGCGGCGGCAGCGGGATCGGCTTGGCCACGGCAAAGCGTTTCGCCTCGGAGGGTGCCAACGTGGTGATCGCCGATATCGATCCGGCAGCTGGAGAAGCGGCAGCGGCCGCCGTCGATGGCATCTTCGTGAAGGTCAACGTCACGGACGAGCAGGAAGTCATCGACCTCTTCGCCGCAGCAAAGAGCCACTACGGCAGCGTGGATATCGCCTTCAACAACGCCGGTATTTCGCCGCCGGACGACGCTTCGATCCTTGACACCGGAATTGAAGCCTGGCGCCGGGTCCAGGAGGTCAACCTGACGAGCGTCTATTACTGCTGCAAGTACGCGCTGCCGTACATGTTGGAACAGGGCAAGGGCTCGATCATCAACACCGCGTCCTTCGTGGCCGTGATGGGCGCGGCAACTTCGCAGATCTCCTACAGCGCTTCCAAGGGCGGCGTGCTGGCAATGACCCGCGAGCTGGGCGTCGAATTCGCCCGCAAGGGTGTGCGGATCAACGCACTATGCCCAGGGCCAGTCAACACCCCGTTGCTGAAGGAACTCTTCGCTTCCGATCCGGAGCGGGCAGCGCGCCGCTTGGTCCACGTGCCCTTGGGGCGCTTCGCAGAACCTGAGGAACTGGCCGCAGCGGTCGCCTTCCTGGCGAGCGACGACGCCTCGTTCATTACCGCTTCGACCTTCATGGTTGACGGCGGAATCTCGGGAGCCTACGTCACCCCGATCGACTAGGGGGAGCTTCCACGTCCGTCGATTGTTCCCCACCGGCTCCCTCGCCGGTGGGGAACAATCGGGTTAGCTGCCCCGGTACGTGGAGAATGCGAAGGGGCTGAGCAGGAGCGGCACGTGGTAGTGCTCGCCTGCGTCGGACACCGTGAAGCTCAAGTCCACTTCCGGGAAAAAAGTGTCCACGCCCTGTGCCTTGTAATACGGACCTGTTGCGAAGTTCAGGCGGTAGCTGCCGCCGTCGACCTTCTCAGGGCCCAGATCCTTGATCCGGCCGTCCGCGTCGGTGGTGCCGCTAGCCACATGCTTCCAGTTGTCGCCGTCGCGCACGGAGAGAACGACGGCGACGCCGGCCGCTGGCCGCCCGGAACCGGTGTCCAGGATGTGGGTGGTTATCTGGGAAACGCTCATTTGTTTGGCACTCCTTCGCTGCTGGCATTGGCTTCGCTGATGACGCCGGCAAGGCGCAGCACCGCGATTTCGCGCAACTGGCCCGCCACGATGACGTCTTCTTCTTCCGCGGTGTGGCTCAGGCGCTCTTGGAGGGAGGCGAGGATCTCGTTGGCTGTCCGGCCCGCCGCGCGGATGAGGAACACGCGGCCGAACTTGGCCTCGTACTCACGGTTGCCTTCGGCCAAAGCGGTGACTACGCCGTCATCGCCGGGGTCGACGCCGTCCTGTTCGGAGCGGGACATCGCGGCTTCGGTGGTCTGTGCCTTGGGCCGTTCGCCGATCCGCGGGTGGTGGGCCATCGCGGCCGCTACTTCGTCCGAGGTGAAGGGCTCGGCGGTTTCCCGGGCGAAGTCGAGCAAGGAGTCCAAGCCGCTGAAGGGGCGCGCATCTGCGACGTGCTCCACCCAACGCTGGATGTCGAGGCATGGGCGGAGGACGTCGATGGCGTCCGCACGGTCCACGCTGTTGAATACTTCAAGCTGCATGCTTGTTCATTCCTCGTGCGAGTGCTGGCATCCATGGTGTTGGCTATGCGGAACTCCGGCGATTCCTGCCGGATGGACCTGCGTGCCTCCGCACTCCAGGCCTTCCACATCATGGAACTGTTATTTCAGCATACGTAATAGTGAATCCAATGACTGCCGCGGTGTCAAGAGAATACCGCACCCCGGTCCTCCCGCCCCGACCTACCCTCCCTGCGACGCCCTGCCTGCCCTGGGACGCTCGCTCACGTATGTGGCTATTTTCCCCGACGCTCGCTCACCTTTGCCGCCCTTTCCCGAAACGCTCGCTCACCATTGCCGTCTGGTGGACAATGTCAGCAACGAGCCAAAGGAGTTCCGCCATGCCAGAGGTCCTGACGTCCCGGTATCTCTTCGGACCGGGTCCCAGCAATTGCTATCCGGAAGTGACCGCCGCGTTGGCATTCCCGGTGATCGGGCATCTGGATCCGGTGTTCATAGAGCGCCTGGACAGGACCTGCGCTGGGCTCCGGAAGGTGTGGGGGACCCGGAATGCCCGCACCCTGCCGTTGAGTGCCACTGGTTCCGGCGGCATGGAGGCTGCCTTCGTTAATACGGTGTCCGACGGCGATGTGGCAGTAATCGCCGTCAACGGGCTTTTCGGGGAGCGGATGTGTGAGGTTGCCCGGCGATCCGGCGCCACAGTGGTGCGCGTCGACCATGAATGGGGCCGGCCCGTGGACGCGGAGCGGGTCCTCGCCGCGCACCCGCATCCCAAAGTGATTGCCGCGGTCCATGCAGAAACCTCCACAGGTGTCCTGTCCGACGTCGCGCCCCTTGGCGCAGGGAAAGGCGACGCCCTCCTGATCGTGGACGCGGTGACGTCCATCGGCGGGCTGGAACTCCTGGCTGACGACTGGGGGATCGACGTCGGGTACGCCGGGACGCAGAAGTGTTTGGGAGCGCCCCCTGGCTTGTCCCCGTTCACAGTGTCCGAGCGTGCTTTCGAGCGGCGCATCAAGGAGCCCCGTTCGTGGTACCTGGATATCGGCCTTCTGGGTGGGTATGTTGGCGCGGCGAGCGGCAGCCGGACGTATCACCACACGGCACCGGTGACCATGATCGCCGGGCTCGAGGCCGGATTGGACCGCATCTTGGCCGAGGGGCTCGCGGCTGTTCAAGCGCGGCACCGTGCAGCCGGGGCCGAGTTGCGGGATGGCCTTGAAGCGATGGGGCTCGAGCTGTTTGCCGCGGAAGGCTCGCGATTGCCGAGCCTCACCACGGTCAAAGTGCCCGACGGCGTTGACTCGGCTGCGGTCCGCGCTTACCTTCTGGAGAACTTCAGTATGGAAATCGGCTCCGGGGCGGGTGCATTTACGTCGACCGTTTGGCGGATCGGCATGATGGGTCCGAATGCCAACAGGGCATCGGTGAAGCTCGTCCTTGGCGCGCTGGAAGAAGCGATCGCCAAAGCCTGATGCTCGCTCACATATGACGGCCAAATCCCAAACGCTCGCTCACTTCTGGCCGAAAATTACCGAAACGTCCTGCAGGTCATCTGCGCGACGGTTCCTTGTTTTGGCCCCATAGGCGAGCGAGGGTCACGCCGAACGGCCTTGTTTGTGAGCGAGGGGCCGAAGAGGCAGGAAGTTGGGTGCTAGTGGCCGTTGGATTGGGCCTTTGTCGCGAGCATCTTATCGAGGGGCTTGGCGTATCGTTCCTGGACGATTTTCAGGTGCAGCCAGCACTCCACGCTTGCCACCGAGTCCATCGCGCGCACCTTGTCCAGGATCTCGTACATTTCGTCCAGCGAGCTGACGCCCACGGTGGCCACAAGGTCGTGCCTGCCGAGGCAACTGGCGATGAACTCCACGCCTGGTGTCGCCGAGAAGAAGTCGACGGCTTCCTCGGTTCCCGCCGCCGTCGAGATTCCGAAGCCAAAGGCCATGGAACGCGACGAACCGGATCGGCTCCGGATCGGGCCGATCTGCATGACGCGGGCTTCCAGCAGGCGAAGGACCCGGATCCTGGCGGCGCTGGCCGAAAGCCCGATCCGTTCGCCGAGGGCCTCGAAGCCGAGCCGACCGTCCACCTGCAGTTCGCTCATGAGGAGCAGATCCGCCTGGTCAAGTTCGAGACGGGGGTCCGGTGGCTCCTTGCCGAGGAAGAGGCTGCGGACCACCTCTTTGTACATGAGGACATCGACGCCAGCCACGCCTTCGCAAAGGCGGATGGCCTCGACGTCTTCATAGAGCCTTTCCACCGTGGGCAGGCGGAGTTCGGCGATGATGCCGTATTTGCCCGTGGTCAGGGAGGCGAAGACGGCGCCGTCCAATTGGCTCAGCTTCTCCAAGGCCGCGCGTGCGGAACCGTTCAGATGGATGGAGATGTGCGCGACGGCGGTCAGGCCCAGCAGGCGCGGATGGACTGCCGCGACAATCCGCAGTTCTCCGGAGGACGTGAGCTCATTGACCTTGGCCGTCACAGCGGAGCGCGTTACGCCCAGTTGCTTCGATAGCTCGCTGAACGAGGCGCGGCCATCGGCCTGCAGCAGGCGGATCAGCCTGTCGTCCAGATCATGCATGGTCTTCACAATAACCGCCTTGTCTTCGGGGTCGCGGCAGCGGGTGCTCAGCGAGGTGCGGCGCCCCGCCGAGCCGAACGCCGCCGTCGTACTCAATACTTTCACGAGTCAAGCGACAGGCAAGTGATTTGGAGTCAAAAAACAAGATCGTCGTACAAAAACTGTGTCACATCAGTATTAAACAACCGATTCGCTTGATTTGACTGGTTTTTTCGCTAGCATCGTGATCAGCGCCACATCGGCGTACTCCGACTCGCGTTTCCACGCGACCCCAACAGTTCAATTGGAGATCTGCACATGCTCAAGTTCACGAAGCCCGCCTTGACGGCCGCTGCGTTGGCCCTGCTGTTGAGCGGCTGCTCCGCCGCAGCTTCCCCCAGTTCCACGGGGCAGGCTTCGGCTACCGCGCCTAAGGGACTCACCACGAGCGGCAAGCTCACCCTGTGTATCGACCCCGAATACGCGCCGCTGGAGTACTACGCAAACGGTTCCAGCGGGGACATCGCAGGGTTCGACGCCGATGCCGCCCGGGCGCTCGCCAAGCACTGGGGCGTCGATGCCAAGTTCGAAGTAACCACATTCGACGGTCTCATGCCGGGGCTCCAAACCCGCCGCTGCGACGCCATCTTCGGCGGCCTGTACATGAGCAAGGCCCGCCTGGACGTCGCAGACGCTTCGGCCGTGATGAACGCCGGTCCCGCGATCCTCGCCGCCCCAAGCAGCGCCGGGAATTACAAGACCTCGCTGGATCTGTGCGGCCATTCCGTCGCAGCGCAGAGTGCCTCCGCCAACGCCGCGCGCATCACGGCACTCAAAGATGAGTGTAAGAAGGCCGGCAAGGACGAGCCCAAGCTCACCGAATACCCGAAGACCGCCGAAACCGTGCTTGCTGTCCTCAATGGCAAGTCCGACGCTTTGATCGAGACCAACGTGGCGGCCGCCTACATGGCAGCCCAGAACGAGGGCAAGCTCACCGTGGCCCCGGGAGTTTTCCCGGCCGATACCACCTTCGGCGTATTCACCCGCAAGAACGATCCATTGTCTCCCGCCATCGCGCAAGCGCTGAAGGAGCTCCACCAGGGCGGCACCCTGGGCAAGATCGCCAAGGACAACAAGCTCGACTCCACGATCGTCGACGTCCCCTAGCCATCCTCCGCGCGGAGGCCGCAACAGTGCTGCGGCCTCCGCCACCTAACGCGAAAGGAGTTGGTGATGGAATTCGACGTCGACATCTTCGTCCAACAACTCGTGAATCCGAGCTACGTGTCCGGGGCTTTCCTGTCCGTCGCCGTCGCGGTGCTTTCACTCATCCTGGCCACGGCCATCGGCTTCGCCGTTGCCCTGGGACGTACCTCCCGCAGCCGGATCGCCCAGGGCGTCGCCGGAATCTACACCTGGTTCTTCCGGGCCATCCCGGCGTTGCTGGTGCTGCTCATCATCTGGAACGCCTTGCCACAGCTCTTCCCTGTCCTCCGCCAGGATTGGTTCTCCCCGTTCATTGCCGCGTTCATCGGCCTGGGCATCGTGGAAGCGGCATTCATGGCGGAAATCATCCGTTCTGCGTTGCTCAGTATCGACGAGGGCCAGGCTCTTGCCGGCAGGGCGCTTGGAATGTCGCCGGTCAAGGTCATGCTCAAGGTCGTCCTGCCACAGGCCATCCGTACAGCACTGCCTCCCACCGGCAATGAGTTCATCGGCCTCGTGAAGTTCTCCTCGCTTGCCTCCGTTATTTCCCTGCAGGAACTCCTCACCACGGCCCAGGTGGGCGTGAACATCACCTTCCGCTACGCCGAGTACTACGCGGCGGCAATCGTGTATTACCTCATCATCGTCAGCCTTCTGACGCTTCTCCAAAGCTATGTGGAAAAGAAGTTCGTCTGGACGTCACGGTCCAAAACCAAGAAGCCTTCCATCCTGGAACCAGTCGGCCAAGGAGTGCAGTCATGACCCACAGCGGCCCGGAACTCATGCCGGAAACCTGGTCCACCAACGACCCCGTACTCAGCGTGCGGAATCTCCACAAGAGCTACCAGGACCAGCACGTCCTGCGCGGCGTCGAATTCGATATCCGTCAGGGACAAGTCAAAGCAGTGCTGGGTCCTTCGGGTTCCGGCAAGTCCACGATGTTGCGCCTGATGGCGCTACTTGAGCCAGCCGACGACGGCGAGATCCGGCTCCGAGGGCGGCGCATCGGTGTCCGTGAGAAGGCAAGCCGAACCGTGACCCTGCCCGAACGCGAACTCGCCAAGGAACGCCGCAACATTGGCATGGTGTTCCAGAAGTTCAACCTGTTCCCGCACCTGACGGCTTGCCGCAACGTGATGCTCGGGCTGACTTCAGTCAAGGGCATCCACCACAAGGAAGCCGAAGAGCAGGCCATGGCCATGCTCCAGCGAGTGGGTCTTTCGCACCGGGCCGGGCATTTCCCCTCCGAGCTCTCGGGCGGCCAGCAGCAACGCGTGGCCATCGCCCGCGCCTTGGTGATGAACCCGGACGTCCTCCTCTTCGACGAACCGACCTCCGCCCTGGACCCTGAGTTGGTGGGCGAAGTCCTGGACGTCATGGAAAGCCTGGCCAACGACGGCATGACGATGATCGTGGTCACCCACGAAGTCCGTTTCGCCCGTCGGGTTGCCGATGAAGTGACCCTGTTCGACAGTGGCGTGATTGTGGAACAAGCCACTCCGGATGAGTTCTTCGACAACCCCCAGCACCAACGCACCAGGAAGTTCTTGAGCCATGTCCACTAAGCATCGTCCCCTCGCCGTCTACACGGACATGGAAGACCTCGATTACTCCGCGGGCGTCGCCCTGCTCGAGGACAACGGTTACGAGGTACGGTACCTCGGCACCCAGGATCCCGCGGTCATCGCGGAGCAGGCAAAAGATGCCGAAGCCTTGCTGGTGGGTTACGCGCCCGTGACTGCCGAGGTCATGGACGCCATCCCGGGATTGAAGATCATCGCCCTGGTCTCAATGGGCTTCGACAACGTTGACCTCGATGCCGCCAAGGAGCGTGGCATTTGGGTCAGCAACCTTCCCGGCGTGGCCACCGAGGAAGTCGCTTCCCACGCTCTGGCGCTTGCCCTCGCCGTCACACGCGAGATCCCGTTCTTCCAGCGACGCGTGGCCGTGGGGGACTGGAACGGCCGCCCGGACAGCACCGTGTTCCGGCTCAGTCGGGAGCGGCTCGGGCTGATCGGACTCGGTCGGATCGGCAGCCGTCTCGGGGAGCTTTGCTCCGGCGTCTTCGGCGAAGTTGTCGGCTACGATCCCTACCTTCCGGACACTCCGGCCACGAGGGAAGCGCTGGCGAAGGCAGGCATCCGCCGTACGGGGCTGGAAGAGGTCCTGGGGGAATCCGCCGTCGTGTCCTTGCACATACCGCTTACGGAGGAAACCCGGCACATCATCAATGCCCAAAGCCTCGCCGCGATGCGGCCGGGCAGCTACTTGGTGAACGTCAGCCGCGGGCAGCTGATCGACGACGAAGCCCTGCGTGCCGCCGTCGACTCCGGCCACCTCCGTGCCGCGGCGCTGGACGTGCTCGACGTCGAACCGGCACCTGCCGACCACCCGCTCATGGGCCACCCGCGGATCCTCGTGACGCCCCACGTCGGCTTCCTCTCGGAGTACACGCTGGCCGAATACGTCAGGATCCAGGCGCAGAACGTCATCTCCCAGGCGCGCAGCGGAGCCCCGGACACCCCGTTGTTCGAGCTGGCGCCCGCCCGCTGAGTTCCAGCCGTACCGCAAACTTCAACACGCAAAGGTCATTCCCATGTCATTCCTGGCATCCCATGAAACTTCTCCCATAGCCCCCGCTGCAACGCTGTTCTTCGGCGGCCGCGTCCGGACCGTCGACGCCCTGAACTCCGTCGCGGAGGCGATGCTGGTCATCGGCAACCGTGTTGCCGCCGTCGGGACGCCACAGGAGTGCCGCGAGGCGGCGCTTAAGCTCACGACGGCGGTGCCCGACGTCGTCGACCTCCGGGGACGCACGCTGGTCCCCGGCTTCATCGATCCGCACGCGCATCCCCTGATGTACGGACAGCTGCTGTCCTGGGTGGATTGCGGGCCGGACGCGGCGCCGGACATCCCCACCATGCTTGAACTGCTGGCGAAGGCGGCAGCCGACAACCCGGGGGACACCCCGATCCGGGGCTATGGCTACGAGCACCGCAACCTTGCCGAGCAGCGCCACCCCACGCGGCAGGAGTTCGACACGGTCTCCACCACGCGAGAGGTGTACGTCATGAACGCGAGCGGCCACGGCGGAGTGGTGAACTCGTACGTGCTCGCGAAGGCGGGTGTGGACCGCGAGACTCCCAACCCGTCGGGTGGAACGTTCTTTCGGGACGCCGACGGCGAGCTGACGGGTGAGCTCTCCGACGCCGCCTGCGACATCCTCACAGGAGACGGAGGCGTCAAGCTGGGGCACCACGGACCGAACTTCCATCTCGGGGACAGCAAGGAACATCACCGCGCCCAGCTGCTGCACGCCCAGCGCGAGTTCCTCAGCCACGGGGTGACCACCATCGGCGATGCCCAGGTGACCAAGCGCGAATTTGGCGCCTACCTGGACCTCGTGGAACGGGGCGAACTGGTGACTCGCATCAACGCCTACTTCCTGTCGAGCCTCCTCGACGAGGTGTTGGAGCTGGGTCTCGTGGACAAGTTCGGAGATTCACTCCTTTCCTTCGCCGGGATCAAGCTCTACGCGGATGGGACCCTGGGCGGCTGGACGGCGTACTTCCCGGAGGGCTACCGCGACGATCCCTGCCGCACTGGCTCGCTCTACCATGAGCCGGCCGAGTACCGTGCACTCGTCGCCAAGGCGCACAACGCCGGGCTGCAGACGGCGACCCACGCCCAATCGCCCACGGCCATTCAGTTGGTGCTCGACGCCGTCAGCGAGGCTCTTTCGGTTTCGCCGCGGGAGGATCACCGGCACAGGATCGAGCACTGCGGACTGCCCACGTTGGAGCAGATCGAGCAAATGGCCGAGCTAGGGATCATGCCCGTCAACCAGCCCCAGCACTACTACAACTGGGGTCCCGGCGTCACGGATGCCATCGGCTCCCCGGGCGAGCGCTTCAACCCCCTCGGCGAATTCGTGGCCGCAGCGGTCCCCGTGACGATGAGCTCGGATGCTCCGGTGGCTGATCCCCGTCCGCTGGAAGCCATTCAGACGTCCGTGACCCGCAGGACCCGCTCCGGCGTCCAGTTGGGCCCGGATGATCTCAAGATCGACGTGGTTGAAGCCCTCCGTGCACACACCATCAACGGGGCGTGGGCCATGGGTCGCGAGAAGGACCTTGGTTCCTTGGAGCCGGACAAGCTGGCCGACTTCGTGATCCTCGCCGCGGACCCGCTCGAGGCGCCCGAAGGTGACATCAGCAGCATCGAGGTTGTGGAGACCTGGGTCAACGGCGTACGGGTGTACGCGGGCTGAGGTTCTGACGCCCTGCACCAGATCGCCGGAAAGCCGCCAGATCGCCGCTTTCCGGCGATCCCGCAGCCTTCCGGCGTGTCGGTGAGAATCAGGACGGCAGAGGTAAACACAGTTAAACCCCGACGTCGGCGCTCAGGTGAGTGCCGACGTCGGGGTTTCGCTCTGCCTGCAGAAGGCTCAGACCCGGCGGATGGCCTCAGCGAGGCGCTTGACCCCCTCGCTGAGCTGCTCTTCCGGCGCGTAGGAGAAGGCGATGCGGAGCTGGTTGCTGCCACCGCCGTCGGCGTAGAAGGCGCTGCCAGGCACGAACACGACTCCCGCTTCGATGGCCGCGGCGAGCACGTGCTCGGTGTCGACGCCCTCGGGCAGGGTTACCCAGGTGAAGAAGCCGCCGGTAGGCGTGGTCCACTGGGTACCTTCGGGCATGTATTTAGCCAAGGCGTCGAGGGTGGCTTTGCAGCGGGAGGCGTAGACGGCACTGTACGCGGCAATCTGGTCCCGCCAATCGAAGCTGCTGATGTACTGCTCCACCACCAGCTGGCTCAAGACCGAGGGGCAGATAGTGGTGGCTTCGGAGGCGATCTGGAGGCGGCCGCGCACCTCCCGGGGCGCCACCACCCAGCCGACGCGGAGGCCGGGGGCAAAGATCTTGGAGAACGAGCCGAGGTAGAACACGTTGTCCGGATCGAGTGAGTGCATGGCGGGTTTGAGCGTGCCATCGAAGCTCAGCAGGCCATACGGGTTGTCCTCGACGATCAGCACGCCTTCGGCACGGCAAATGTCCACCACGCGCTGCCGTCGCTCGAGGGAAAGGCTGATGCCGCTGGGGTTGTTGAAGTTGGGGATCGTGTAGAAGAACTTGATGGTCTTGCCAGCCGCTTTGAGCCCGGAAATGACGCCCTGGAGACGGTCGGGATCCACGCCGTCGTTGTCCATAGCCACGTGGGCTACTTCGGCCTGGAAACCTTCGAACACGCCGAGCGCGCCCACATACGTGGGTCCTTCCGCGATCACCACGTCTCCCGGATCGCAGAAAAGCTTGGTCACGAGTTCCAGCGCCATCTGCGAGCCCGCGGTGATCTGTACGTTTTGCGGGGACGTCTCGATGCCCTCGAGTTCCATGACCTGGCAGATCAGGGCCTGCAGTTCCTCTGTTCCCGCACCCGAGCCGTACTGGAGGGCCTCCAGCCCCCGGTGAGCAACGACGTCGGACGCCATGGCGGCGATGCGCTCCATCGGAAGGACAGGCAGGTAGGGGTTGCCGCCGGCGAGGGAGATCATGCCCGGCTGCATGGAAACATCGAAGACTGCGCGGACGGGCGAGGGCTGGAAACCGGCCGCACGCTTGGCCATCCGGCCGGTATGGGACAGCTCTGTGGTGAGGGTCATGGTGGTCCTTCGGTGGTCTTAGTGCGCGTCCACGAGTTTGGAGCGCTTTTTGTCGATGAATTCGTCAGCGTCGATGCCGAACTCCCGTGCGGCGAAGCGGTGCAGGGTCTCGATCATCTGCGCAGGTGAGAAGCTGTGGACCCCGTTCAAGGACTGGATCGCGAGTCCGTCGATCGTGGCCAGAAGCAAGGTAGCCACTTCGTCAATATCGAGGGCAGGTTGGAGCAGTTTCTCGTCCACTGCCTCCTCGAGCGCCCGGACGAACAGGCCCCGCCATGACGTCCAGACTGCCGCGACGCTTTCCCGGATCTCGGAGTTCTTGTGCGCTGCAGCGTAGATCTGCAGCCAGAATCCCCACGCTTCTTCGAACGGGGTGTCGCTTTGGATGGAGAACGTCAGCAGATCGTGCAGGCGTTCCACCGCATTGTTGCCCTGATCGTAGATACGTTGCCATTCGGCGAGGGATTCGTCGATGCGGTACTCCACTGCGGCGCCAATGAGCCGCTCGCGGTGCCGGAAGTAGTGCTGGATCATGCCGATGCTGAAGCCTGAGGCCTCCGACAGTTCGGCGAAGGAGCAACCCTCCACGCCTTCGCGGGAGATTACCTGCGAGGCATGGTGCAGGATGCTCTGCCGGCGTTCTGCCATGGCTTCGGCTGTGACGCTTCGCGTGCGGCGGCCCGGGTTTGTCTCGCTCATGCCGTTGCTCCTTCGTTTGTCTGGTCGCGCTGGTCCAGGTAGGGCGCCTTGTGGGTGCCCGTAGTCATCTCTCCACGATGTTGCCATGGTCCCTTGACACGCGTTGTTACTCATCTCACAATAAGTTGAACATATTGTTATTTCAACCCGACTTGAACCGGAGATCCACAAATGATGCGAAAAGGCATGAAAAGCCCGCTCGTGGCAGCGGCAGCCATCAGTTTCCTGGCGTTGACGACGGCTTGCTCCAACACCGAAGGTGTAGCCGCTACGGCATCCGGCAACGCCTCGGCCAGCGGTCAAAGCAGCCAGAGCGGCCAGGAACTCGCGCAGGCCGTGCAAGCCGATTCCAAGGTTCAGGCGCTCCTTCCGGCTGCCATCAAGAGCAAGGGCTCGCTGACCCTCGTCACCGACCCCACCTACGCCCCCATCGACTTCACCGATGACCAGGGCAAGATTGTCGGCCTCGAGCCGGACATGGCGTTGGCCGTGGCGAAGAGGATGGGCGTCACCATCAACATCGAGAAGGCCGACTTCAACGGCATCCTGGCCGGTATCGAAGCCCGGCGATACGACGCCTCCTGGGCAGCTTTCTCCATCACGGACGAGCGCATGGACAAGGTCAACATGGTCAGCTACATGCGCGGAGGAACGTCCGTGATGGTCAAAAAGGGCAATCCGCTGGGCATCAACTCGGAACTGGACCTCTGCGGCAAGACCGTTGCCGCCCAGACCGGGACAACCCAGGCGCTGAGCGTGCTTCCGTCTTTCGACAAGAAGTGCGCAGACGCCGGCAAGGACAAGCCGGTTTCCTTGCTGCTGCCCCAGCAGGACAACGTCAACCAGGCCGTGGCCTCGGGCCGCGCCCAGGCACTTGTGGCGGACAACGCTCTCACCGGGTACTACGCCCAGCTGCAGCCGGACGCCTTCACCTCCGTGGACTCCATCCTCGTGGAGCCGTCCTTGTCCGGCGTCGTGAGCCCGAAGGACGACGGCGGCCTGTCCAAGGCATTCCAGGCGGCGGTCCAGTCGCTCATGGACGATGGCACCTACGCCAAGATCGTGGACGCCTGGAACCTCAAGTCCGGCATCATCACCAAGTCTGAGGTCAACCCGACGGCGGGGTCATGACCATGTCCGAGCTGCCAATCACCGCCGAGGCACGGCATGACTTCGCGGATTTGGCGTCGCGGCCCGTCCTCAAGCGCAAACGGCCCGGACAACTTATCGCCATGGTGGTGGTGGGTCTGTTCGCGCTGATGGGCGCCTACGTCATCGTCACCAACCCCGGCTTCGGCTGGCCCACCGTGGCCAAGTACCTGTTCGATATCCGCATCCTCAACGGCCTCTTGACCACGATGGAACTCACGGCCATTGCCATGGTCCTGGGACTCGTGATCGGCCTGATGATCGCGGTCATGAGGATGTCTGACAACGCGCTCCTGCGCGGCGTGGCCGGTGCCTACATCTGGTTCTTCCGGGGCACGCCGCTCATGGTGCAGATGCTCTTCTGGGGCTTCGCTGCTGTTCTCTTCCCCACCATCGGCATCGGCATCCCCGGTGGTCCAATGTTGGTGGAATGGAACACCAACGACGTCCTGCCGCTGTTCGTGGCCGGCATCCTGGGCCTCGGCTTGAACGAAGGCGCCTACATGGCAGAAATCGTGCGTGCAGGCCTGATGGGTGTTCCGACGGGGCAGTCCGAGGCCTCCCACGCCATGGGTTTCAGCCGGATGGAAACCCTGCGCCACGTGGTTATCCCCCAGGCCATGAAGATCATCCTTCCGCCGGTAGGCAACGAGACCATCTCCATGCTCAAGACCACCTCCTTGGTGATCGTGATCGGCGTCGGCGACTTGTTGTACAACGCCCAGCAGATCTACGCCCGCAACCTCCAGCAGATCCCGCTCCTGATCGTGGCGAGCCTCTGGTACATCCTGCTCACCACCATCCTCTCGCTCGTCCAGGCCCGCATTGAGAAGCGGTACTCCCGCGGCAACACCATCCAGGCACGAAAGGCGTAGCGGCAATGTCTGAAGTCCAGTTTCTCAACGTGCACAAGGATTTCTCCGGCATGGAGGTCCTCAAAGGCATCAACTTCACGGTCGAATCCGGCCAAGTGGCCTGCTTGATCGGCCCCTCCGGTTCCGGCAAATCCACCTTGCTCCGCTGCGTCAGCCATCTCGAAACCACCAGCTCCGGAACCATCCTGGTGGGCGGCCGCATGATCGGCTATGAGGTCCACGGCGATAGGCTCATCGAGGCACACCAGAAGGACATCAACAAGCGTCGTTCCCGGATCGGCATGGTGTTCCAGTCCTTCAACCTCTTCGGCCACATGACTGCCCTTGAAAACGTCATGATGGGCCCGGTCAAACTCCTCAAGGTTCCCAAGGCCCAAGCCGAGGCCGAAGCCCGCGAGCTCATGGCCAAGGTGGGCCTCGCCGACCGCACAGGACACTATCCGGCCCAGCTCTCCGGCGGCCAGCAGCAGCGCGTAGCCATTGCCCGGGCGTTGTCCATGAAGCCCGACCTCATGCTCTTCGACGAGCCAACCTCCGCACTCGATCCCGAACTCGTGGGCGAAGTCCTGGACGTCATGAAAGCCTTGGCGCGCGACGGCATGACCATGATCGTCGTGACCCACGAGATGGGCTTTGCCCGCGAAGTGGCCGACGTCGTCGCGTTCATGGACGGCGGCGTCATTGTCGAAGCCGGCGATCCCAACGAAATCATCACCCGCCCACAGCACGAGCGAACAAAGACGTTCCTCTCCAAAGTTCTCTAGGCCGCAATTCACGTTCAAAGGACGCCAATCTTGACCAGTTCCATCCCCACCAACAACGTCGGCCTCGCCGTCATGACCACGCTGCGGAACTACGGGATCGACGCGATCTTCGGAATCCCCGGCACCCACAACCTCGAGTTCTACCGTCACCTGGAGCCGCTCGGCATCCGCCCGGTCACCACCCGCCACGAACAAGGAGCCGGGTACGGATCCGACGGCTGGAGCCAGCTCAAGGGACTTCCCGGCGTCGTGATTACCACCTCCGGACCAGGCCTGCTCAACGCGATGTCCGCCGCGGCCACTTCCTATTGCGAGTCCCGGCCGATGATCATCCTGTCCCCGGGCGCGCCTCGCGGCAGCGAATTCTCAGACATCGGGCTGCTGCACGAAACCAAGGACCCCACCGGTGCTGTCAGGGCCCTGATCGGACGCAGCACGCGGGTAGCCAGCGGAAGCGAGGCCGTGGAGCTGATCCACGAGGCCTTCTCCTTCTTCGCGCACGGGCGGCCGCGTCCGGTCCACATCGAGATCCCGCTGGACGTGCTTGAGGGCGCGTCCGACGTCGAACCTTCCGCCCTGGAGGGCCGCCCCTTGGGTGCGCCGAAAGCAGCAGCCGACGACGCCGTCGCCACCGCCGCTGACATCCTCCGCCGCGCGTCCAATCCGGTGATCCTGGCCGGGGGCGGATCGCTCGGAACCGGCGGCGCGCTGCTCGAACTTGCAGAACTCTTGCAGGCCCCCGTGGTGACCACCATCAATGGCAAGGGTGCTATTCCGGAAGCCCATCCGTTGTCGCTGGGCTCGGAAATCCGGCTCGCAGCGGCCCAGGACCTGTGCAACGCTTCGGACGCGCTCCTGGTGATCGGCTCCAAGGTGGGCGAATCAGAGCTGTGGGGCGGCAAGATCGTGCCGCAGGGGAGTTGCATCCGCATCGATATCGACCCCGCCCAGCTGCAGTGCAACGTTGCGCCGGACGTCGAGCTCCTCGGCAACGCGTCCGCCGTCGTGCCCCAACTGCTCGCGGCACTCGCCGGACACTCTCCTGTTGTGGTGGCGGAACTGGCTCCGCTGCGTGCCGAACTGCAGGCGGAGGCCCGCTCCATGGCACCCGTGCTGGCCCAAATCAACGAGATCCTCGCGGCGACGCTGCCGGCCGACACCGTTATTGCGGGTGATTCCTCGCAGATCACCTATTTCGGAACCACGTCCTTCTTCCCGATGCAGCAGCCGCATCAGCTCTTGTACACGCCCGCGTACGCCACGTTGGGTTATGGACTGCCGGCCGCGATTGGCGCAAAGGTGGCCGACCCCGATCGTCCGGTGGTGGGGCTGATCGGCGACGGCGCGCTCATGTTCGCTGTCCAGGAATTCATCACAGCCGTGGAGCAGGGCGTGGACCTGCCCATCATCTGCGTCAACAACGGGGGCTACGGCGAAATCCGGCAAAACATGGAGGACCGGGATCTGGCCCCGGTCGGTGTGAACTTGACGCAGCCCGACTGGGTGCGGCTGGCCGAAGGCTTCGGTCTGGCGGCGTTCAACGTGGAGTCCCTCGAAGGGCTGGCCGGGGTTGTGACCGAGGCACTCGCCGTCAAGGGCCCCAGCCTCATCCACGTGAGCATCGAGTAGCGGCCCCCAACGCCCAGCCCTCCCCGGACGCTCGCTCACTTATAACGGCCCTTGGGCGGACGCTCGCTCGCTTTCTTTAGGCAAGTGAGCGAGCGTCCGGCGGAAAGCCCCTATACGTGAGCGAGGGTCATGGGGAGGCGGGTGCTTGGCGGCGGAACAGTTTTAGATCTGCATGACTTTAGGAAGGATCACGATGAGCGGGACGGTCAAGAATGCCGAGCTGAAGGCCACGGCATGGGAGTGGGTGGAGAAGCAGAAAGAGCAACTTTCCGCCTGGCACACGAATATTTGGGAATTGGCCGAGCCAGCCTGGCGCGAGTACGAGTCGTGCGCCTGGTACGCGAGAACCCTTCGGGAATATGGCTTCACCGTGGAGGAAGGCAGTGGGGGCATGCCCACTGCCTTCGCCGCCGAGTGGACAAGTCCCGCCGGTCCGGGCGCGCGGATCCTGGGCTACGCCGAATACGATGCCATCCCGGGCAATTGCCAGGCGGCGTCGACTAAGCGGGAGCCCCGAACCGGCATGTCGCGCTTTGCCCCGGGCCACACGGATCCGCATTCGGCTCTGGGAATTTCGACACTCGCGGGCTTCCTCGCGGCAAAAGATGCAATGCAATCGCACAACATCCCAGGCACTTTGGTCTACACCGGCGAACCAGCCGAGAAGGTCCAGGGATCCAAGGTGGTCCACGGCCTGCGCGGCTATTACGACAACCTGGATGCCATCATCTCGTACCACCCGTTCTACATGATGCCCCTGTGCAATACCGCACGTTGGGATACCCACTGCGGTTCGTACTACAGCAAGATCTACACTTTCACGTGCGATAGTCCGGAGGGCTGGAACAACACCTACGGCGACAGTCCCATCCCGTCGTCGCACTCTGCCGCCCGGGCTCCTGGAGCGGACGCCGCGCTGTTCACGATGTTCTCGCTGACCAAGACGACGCAGGACTCGATGCTTCCGCAGGCGGGAGGCTGGTCGCTGTCGGAAGCGATCCTCACCGCGGGGCAGGCGACGGCGGATAACCAACCTGCTGGACTGGCCCAGATCCAGTATTCTTGGCGCTGCCCGAGTCTCGCCGAAGCCGATTCAGTACTCGCTGTGCTCGATCGCAACGCGGAACTCGCCGCGGCTGCATCGCACTGCAGCGTGAGTTCCCGCTGGGTGGCGCGCAATCGTCCGGGGATCGCCAACCACACCGTCGCGCAGGTGGCCTGGGAGAACATCCTCGCTGTTGGCGCCCCGGTTTTGGATGAGCGGGCCCGCGAGATCGGACGCGAAATCCAAGCCTCGTGTGGAGTGGAACCCATGGAAAATCCGTTCCATCCGGCAACGGCCGAGCTCATCACCCCGCAGGGCGCCGAAGCAGAGCTGCGCCGGCATATCCCGGCAACCCAGCAGAACTGGACCAGCGATGACTACGTGGAAATGACCTGGTACGCGCCCACCATCCGCTTTTACACGGCGCGCCCCACGTTGGCGCCGGACGAGAAGGGCACTGCGTACCCGGGCTGGGCCATGACCGCAATGGGTGGCATCCCGGAGACGATCGACCCGACCATCACGGCGACAGGCAAGATGATTGCCGGGATGGTACTGGATCTGCTGACTTCTCCTGACGTGCTGGCGGAGGCAAAGACAGAGTTCGACGCCGAGAAGCGCCGCCGCGGTGCCGTGGCACCGCTGCTTCCTGCCGATTTCAGCGCGCCGACGGATTTCCGTTGGCCCGAATATATCGGCCAAGGCAAGGCACGCGAGTGGTGGATCCCCGTGTCCGAAGAGTCATGGAACACTGCCGACGGTAACTGACCCTGACGCTCGCTCACATATGACGGTCAAATCCCAAACGCTCGCTCACTTCCGGCCGGAAAATAGGGAATCCTCCAGCAGATCAGCTGCTGGAGGATTCCCTATTTGGCCTTGTTTGTGAGCCGGCGTCACGCCGGACGGCCCTTGTTTGTGAGCCGGCGTCACGCCGGACGGCCCTGTTTGTGAGCCGGCGTCACGCCGGACGGCCGTGTTTGTGAGCGGGCGTTACAGGCCGAGTTCGGCCTTGAGGGCTGCTACGTGGCCCTGGGCCTTGACCTGGTACTGGGTCAGCTTGACCTTGCCTTCGCCGTCGAGCACCACGGTGGAGCGAACCAGCCCGTCCACCACTTCGCCGTTCACGAGCTTCTCGCCCCAGGCGCCGTAGGCGAGGGCCACAGCGTGGTCTTCGTCGGAAAGGAGCGGGAATGTCAGCGAGTAGTCTCCGGCGAAGTGTGCGATCTTTTCCGGGGCGTCGGGGGAGATGCCCAGGACTTCGTAGCCCGAGGACTGCAGGCTGGAGAGGCTGTCGCGGAAGTCGCATGCCTCTGTGGTGCAGCCGGGGGTGGCGGCTTCCGGGTAGAAGTACACGATGACGTTGCGTCCGCGGTAATCGGACAGGGAGACCTTCTCGCCTTCGGAGTTGAGCAGCGCGAAATCGGGGGCCTGGGTTCCGGCGAGGAGTTTCTGGGTCATGTTGCGATCCTTGACTTGTCGGGCAACCGCCGTGGCCGGCGATCAATCTATTGGTGTAACGGGCTGCCTAGATGCAGTATTCCGCAGGTCCGCGGACTGTGGAGCCTGGTCCGGGCACGAACCGGTAGCCGCCTCCACGCACTGTGGCGATGACATGGCGGGCTGAGCCCAGCTTGCGCCGGACGCGTCCAACATACACGTCGATGGACCGAAATGCCGCGCCGGGACAGTCAAGTGACTCCAGAAAGCGTTGCAATTCTTCACGTGGGATGGGGCGGGACAGGTTTTCCACAAGGTAACGGAGGAGGCTGTGTTCCATCGCCGTGAAGCTGACGGGGACCCCATCGAGGAGGACGGTGTTCGCGGCCAGGTCCACTGCCACTGTGCTGCGCCGGCCGGCCAAGGATACCGGCGGGTTGGCAGCGGCGGTGCGGCTTCCGGCGTCGGGCGCTTCAGAAACGGACGCCTCCGATCCCAAAGAATCACCGGACGTTGCGGCTCCGGCGGCGGGCCAAAGGAGGACTTCCGCCCCCGGAGCAAGTTTGCGGGCCCGGGCCAGGACCGCTTCAGCGGCCCGGGCCCAAACCTCGGGATCGATCTCACGGCCTTCGCCGGGCTGTACCCACACGGCGAGTCCGCGCGGGTGCATCCCGGGCCGAACCATCCCGGGCCGAAGCGCGGAAGGCCGGGCGGCGGGCTGGTGCCGCGAGGCGTTGAGCCGTGCGGGCAGTTGCCCGTACGGGGCATGGACGTTGACGGCCACGGCTTGGCCTTACACGCCGCCGCGGCGAATCAGCTTGCCGCTGGGCGTCCGGCCGTCGATCTCGCTACCGCGCAGGTACGTTTTGCGCACGACGCCGGAGAGCGCCTTGCCGTCGTACGGCGTGATCGGGTTCTTGTGCTTGAGCTTCTTGACGTCGACGACGAACGCGTCGTCAGGCGCGAAGATGGAGAAATCGGCGTCGTAGCCGAGCGCCAGCTGGCCTTTGTTGTGCAGGCGGGCCAAGGCTGCGGGCTTCTCCGACATCCAGGACACCACCTGTTCAAGGGAGATGCCGCGGTGCCGTGCTTCGGTCCAGATCAAGGAGAGCCCCAGCTGCAGCGAGGAGACGCCGCCCCACGCCACGGCGAAGTCGCCGTTGTCCAGGTCCTTCAGGTCAAGCGTCGACGGCGAGTGGTCCGAGACGATGCAGTCGATCGTGCCGTCCTGCAGGCCCTGCCAGAGCAGTTCGCGGTTGGAGGCCTCGCGGATGGGAGGGCAGCACTTGTAGGCGGTGGCGCCATCGGGGATTTCCTCGGCCATGAGCGTGAGGTAGTGCGGGCAGGTCTCGACAGTGAGGTGGACGCCGTCGCGCTTTGCCGAAGCGATCATGGGCAGCGCGTCCGACGACGAGAGGTGCAGGATGTGGGCGCGCGCGCCGGTCCAGCGGGCGCGTTCGATCACTTCGGCGATCGCCTTGTTCTCGGCGCCGCGGGGGCGGGAGGCAAGGAACGTGGAGTAGTGTGCGCCGCCGGGATGGGGTGCGTGGTCGATCGCGTGGGAGTCCTCGGCATGGACGATCATGAGGGAGTCGAAGGACTTGAGCTCGGCCATGTCCTCTTCCATCTCGTCCGCGTCGAGGTGTGGGAACTCGTCCACGCCCGAGTGGAGCAGGAAGCACTTGAAGCCGAAGACGCCCTCGTCGTGCAACGGACGGAGGTCCTTCTTGTTGCCCGGAATGGCGCCGCCCCAGAATCCGACGTCCACGAATGCCTGGTCCTCGGCAACTTCGCGCTTGAGCTTGAGGCCTTCCACGTTGGTGGTGGGAGGGATGGAGTTCAGCGGCATGTCGATGATGGTGGTGACGCCGCCGGCTGCTGCGGCGCGGGTGGCGGAGGCGAAGCCTTCCCATTCGGTGCGGCCGGGCTCGTTGACGTGCACGTGGGTGTCCACGAGGCCGGGGATGAGGGTTTCGTCGTCGCCGAGCTCGATTACCTCGGTGCCGGAGAGGCCGTTGCCCAGCGGTTCGATCGCGACGATCACGCCGTTGCGGACACCGACTTCGCGGGCGGTGATGCCGGCGGTGGTGAGGATGCGCTGGCCGCGGATGACCAGGTCAAACGGGCCGTGTGCTGTGGTGGTTTCTTCAGACATGGAGTTGCTCCTTGGTCTCGGTTCGCGCTGCGTCTTGGGTGGATACCTGGCTCTGGGAATTTCCCGGGAGGCGCACGCCGATGTGCTTACCTAATTCTTCAAGCAGCGGCCCTGCTTCAGCTATACATTTCTCTACATTGGATTCGAGCTCGGTCAATGCGTGGACCGACTCGAAACCGGACTCCGAAAGTTGTTCCGGGCTCAGCGTACTGCGGCCGCAGACGGCAATCACAGGGATCCCCGAACGCGCTGCCGCCCGCGCCACGCCCATGGGCGTTTTGCCGAGGAGGCTTTGTTCGTCGAGGCTGCCTTCGCCGGTGATCACCAGATCCGCGCCGGCCAACCGCTGCTCGAGTTCAGTGAATTCGAGTACGACGTCGATGCCCGGCCTGCGTGCCGCGCCCAGCGCCGCGATGGCGATGTAGCCGACGCCGCCCGCCGCGCCAGCGCCCGGTGCCTGTGCGGCGTCCTGGGCTTCGGAGCCGATCTCGCTGGCGAGGACCTGGACGAAATGGGCCAAGGCGGCGTCGAGCGAGGTGACGTCGTCCGGCGTCGCGCCCTTCTGCGGTCCGAAGATCGCGGCGGCGCCGGTGCGGCCCAAAAGGGGATTGTCGACGTCGGACGCCAGGACGAACTCGGTGACCTCCAAGCGGACGTCGAGGTTCGAGAAGTCGATCCGGTCCAGGCGCGCCAGTGCCGCGCCGCCGCCGGGGAGTTCGTTGCCGTCGGCGTCGAGGAGGACCGCACCGAGGCCCTGCAGGACGCCGGCACCGCCGTCGGTATTGGCACTGCCACCGACGCCGAGGATGATGTGCCGGCAGCCGAGGTCCAGGGCCGCGCGGATGAGCTCGCCCGTGCCCAGGCTTGTGGAGCTCTTGGCCGTTTCGGTGTTCGGGGCGTTGCCGTCGCTGAAGCCTGGCAGCACTGCTAGTCCGGAGGCTGCAGCCATTTCAATGACGGCTTCCTCGCCGCGGACGGCGAATTCGGCCTTGATCGGCTGGCCCGTGGGTCCTGTGACTGTGGCGCTGCGGCGGGTGAAGCCGGAGCCGACGGCGGCGTCGAGAGTCCCTTCGCCGCCGTCGGCCACTGGAATGAGCATGGTTTCAAAGCCCTCGCCCGGGTGGCTGGCTGCGAAACCTGCCCGCAGTCCGGCGCTCAAGCGGCTCGCGACCTCGGGAGCTGACAGCGAACCCTTGAACTTGTCCGGGGCTATGACCACACGCATTCCGTACCTCCTTCAGTACTTACTAGTCCAGCAGGGCGATGATCGCAGTGGGTGCGTCTTCGCCGCGCTCGGCGAGTTCTTCGAACTCGTTCACCCCGTTGATTTCAACGCCCATGGAGATGTTGGTGACCTTTTCCAGGATCACTTCAACCACGACGGGAACCTTGAACTCGTCCATGAGTGCCTTGGCCTTGTCGAACGCGGCAGGCAGGTCGGACGGGTTCTCCACGCGGATCGCCTTGCAGCCCAGGCCTTCGGCAACCTTGACGTGGTCCACGCCGTAGCCATTTGTTTCCGGGGAGTTGATGTTCTCGAATGCCAGGGACACATTCTGTTCCATGTTGAAGCCGCGCTGCGACTGGCGGATCAGGCCCAGGTAGGAGTTGTTCACGACCACGTGGATGTACGGCAGGTTGAACTGTGCGCCCACGGCCAGTTCTTCGATCATGAACTGGAAGTCGTAGTCACCGGACAGGGCAACAACGGTCTCGTCCGGCTTGCCGCGGACAACGCCCAGGGCTGCGGGGCATGTCCACCCCAGGGGGCCGGCCTGGCCGGCGTTGATCCACTTGCGCGGGCCGAAGACGTGCAGCAGCTGCGCGCCGGCGATCTGCGACAGGCCGATGGTGGACACGTAGGTGGTGTCCTTGCCGAAAGCCTTGTTCATCTCTTCGTACACGCGCTGCGGCTTGATCGGCACGTTCTCGAAGTGGGTCTTGCGCTGCAGGGAACCCTTGCGTGCGGTGCACTCGGCAACCCACGCGGAGTAGTCCGGCAGGGACTTCGCTGCCTGGCGCTCGCGTGCCAGCTCGATCAGCCCGTCCAGCGCCGCACCGGCGTCGGACGCGATGCCGAAGTCGGGGGAGAACACGCGGCCGATCTGCGTGGGCTCGATGTCGATGTGCACGAACTTGCGGCCGGCGGTGTACGTGTCCAGCCCGCCGGTGTGGCGGTTGGCCCAGCGGTTGCCGATGCCGATGACGAAGTCGGAGGCCAGCATGGTCTCGTTGCCGTAGCGGTGCGAGGTCTGCAGGCCCACCATGCCGGCCATCAGCACGTGGTCGTCGGGGATGGTGCCCCAGCCCATCAGGGTGGGGATGACCGGAACGTTCAGCAGTTCGGCCAGCTCAACCAGCTGCGCGGAAGCGCCGGCGTTGATGATGCCGCCCCCGGCAACGATCAGTGGGCGCTCGGCCGCAGTGAGCATGTCCAGTGCCTTTTCCAGCTGCTTGCGGCTGGCCTTCGGCTTCTCGACGGCGATGGGCTCGTAAGCGTCGATGTCGAACTCAATTTCGGCCATCTGCACATCGAACGGCAGGTCCAGCAGGACCGGGCCCGGACGGCCGGAGCGCATCAGCTGGAACGCCTTCTGGAAGGCGCCGGGAACCTGGCCCGGTTCCAGGATGGTCATGGCCATCTTGGTGACCGGCTTGGCGATGGACTCGATGTCCACGGCCTGGAAGTCTTCCTTGTGCAGCTTGGCAACGGGGGCCTGGCCGGTGATGCAAAGCATGGGGATGGAGTCTGCCCAGGCTGCGTACAAGCCGGTGATCATGTCCGTTCCTGCGGGGCCCGAGGTGCCGATGCAGATACCGATGTTTCCGTCCGCTGCACGGGAGTAGCCGTCAGCCATGTGGCTGGCGCCTTCAACGTGGCGGGCCAAGGTGTGGCGGATGCCGCCGTGTGCCCGCATCGCGGAATAGAAGGGATTGATTGCCGCGCCTGGCAGGCCGAACGCCTCGATGGCGCCTTCCTTTGCCAAGATGGCGACGGCTGCGTCTACAGTGCGCATCTTCGTCATGGTGTGCTCCTTGAAAAGTCTGTTTTTGCCCGCTTCGGGCGGATATTTGGGTGTGTCTGGGGGAGCCGGCGTCGGAAGTGCCCGACGCCGGCTGTTGGTTTTCGCTTGTTTCCGCCCTTTTGGGGCGGGCGGCTTCCTTGCGGCCCGGCTTTACTTTCGACCGGAGAGCTGGAGGACCTGCTTGAAGAGGCCGGAGTGGTCGAGTCCGCCGTCGCCCTGGTTGACCGTGGCGGCGACGAGCTGAGCGACGACGGCGCCGAGCGGGATTGCGACGTTGGCTTCGCGGGCTGCGGAGGTGACGATGCCGAGGTCCTTGTGGTGGAGGGCCAAGCGGAAGCCGGGGTCGAAGTTGCGGTCGAGCATCTTCTGGCCCTTCTGGTCGAGGACCTTGGAGCCGGCCAAGCCCCCGCCGAGGACCTTGAGGGCTGCGTCCGTGTCCACGCCGTAGGCCTCAAGGAAGGCGATAGCCTCGCCGAGGACCTCGATGTTGACGGCCACGATCAGCTGGTTCGCTGCCTTGACGGTCTGGCCGGAGCCGGAGGGGCCGACGTGGACGATGGTCTTGCCGACCGCGTTGAGGACATCCTGTGCCGCTTCGAAGTCGGCTGCGTCGCCGCCAACCATGATGGACAGGACGGCGTCGATGGCGCCCTGTTCGCCGCCGGAAACCGGGGCGTCGAGCGGGCGGATGCCGGCTGCGACGGCGTCTGCCGAGAGGCGGACAGCGACGTCCGGGCGGATGCTGCTCGCATCGATCCAGAGGGTGCCCTTCTTCGCGTTGGCGAAGACACCGTCCGGGCCGCTCACGACGCCTTCGACGTCGGGGGAGTCCGGCACCATAGTGATGACGACGTCGGCATCCTTGACGGCGTCGGCGATGCTCGTGGCACCCTTGCCGCCTTCCGAGACGAGCTTGTCGATCTTGTCCTGGCTGCGGTTGAATCCGGTGACGGTGTGGCCGGCCTTGACCAGGTTGATGGCCATGGGGAGGCCCATGATTCCGAGTCCGATAACTGCAACGTTGCTCATGATTTTCCTTACTGAAGTCTTTGTTTTAGCTCAGGTGTGCTGGACCCAACTAGCTCGCAGTTGTTGTCGTTTTGAGGGCTCTAAACGACATCAACTGCTACTCAGTTGGGCGGTTGGCGTTCGCTAGTGGGAGGTGGCGCGCTGGCGGATGGCCCAGCTGAAGGCCGTTTCCTGCGGTTCCTTGTACTCGAGGCCGATGTAGCCTTCGTAGCCGAGTTCGCGGCTGCGGGCGATCCATTCGCCGAGGGGAAGCTCACCGGTTCCGGGAGCCCCGCGGCCGGGGTTGTCGGCGATCTGGATGTGGCCGAAGTCCTTGGCGTGGTTCTCGATGACGGCTGCGACGTCGTCCCCGTTGACCGCGAGGTGGTAGAAGTCGGCGAGGAGCTTGACGTTCGTTGCGCCGGATTCTTCCTTGACGCGGGCAATCACCTTGAGGGCATCGGCGGCCTTGAGGAGCGGGTACTTGGGGGCGCCGCTGACGGGCTCGAGGAGGACGGTGCCACCGATGCGTGCGACGCCTTCTGCGGCGCTGGCCAGGTTTTCGGCACCGATGGCGTCCTGCTTCTCGGCCGATTCGCCGTCCACGCGGTTGCCGTAGAGGGCGTTGAAGGCCTTGCAGCCGAGCCGCTCGCCGATGCCTGCCACAACGTCGATGTTGTCGAGGAACTCGGAGGAGCGGGCGGGCCAGGAAACCAGGCCGCGGTCGCCGCCCGGCATGTTGCCGGCGTTGAAGTTCAGGCCGGTGAGCTGAACGCCAGCGTCCTTGATGGCGTTCTCGAACTCGGTTACCTGGGCGTCCGACGGGACGGAGGTTTCAAAGGGCCACCAGAATTCGACGGCGTCAAAGCCGGCAGCCTTCGCGGCCGCGGGGCGCTCGAGCAGGGGCAGCTCCGTCAGGAGGATGGAGCAGTTCACTGTGTACGTCATCGTAGGTGTCCTTCCGGGGGAGGGCTTGGGATCCATCTTCCGCTTGGCTTGTTCTCTGGGGCTAGTTCGCCTTGCTGAGTTTCCGCTTTGTGGAATTTAGATTCTGCTTTATGAAAAGTTTAGGGAAGGAGGGGGTGGGAGTCAAGGGGGTGATCCGTGGGGAGGGGTTTGGGATACCAAGTGGCGTGGTTGGGCGGGCTGGGAGGGGCCGGGCTGGCATGCGAAGTCCAGTCTGGCCTCGCCGCCCGATGGAGACACCTCTCTACGTGCTCACCCTCGATTTACACGGAGATGCGACACCGACCACACGGAGATTGCCCGATTCCACACTGAGATTCGGGTCTCCCAGCACTGAGTTTCCCCTTTTTTGCACTGAGACGGCTTTTTCGCCCTTAGCCTTCCCGTATCAGTTTCGATTTCCAATCGGAACCACAGATCGATTGGGGGATTCATGAAAAATCGCGTCTTGATTGCTCGGGAAGTCCTAGCGGCAACGCCAGCCCGTGCTACTGCGATCCCGGGCCCGCTGCGATCAGGGCTGCGGCGTGCCGCTGCACAGGCGGTTACTGCCGGTGACGGCGGCCTTCGGAATGGATCGAAATGCTCTATTACCTAGACGAACTCCTGACGGCAATGAACGCAACTCCGGGTCGACGCTGGTTCAACATCGCTAGTGCGGTGCTCATCGTCGTGATATTCGGTGCACTCGCCAGAGCCGGCGTGTCGAGCTGGGTTATCGTCCCGGCGGTTTGCATCGAATTCGTATGCCACGGAGCGCTTGTTGCCTCCTGGGCCCGAAAAGACGCTTTCGAAGCGTACAGACAAAGCGAACGACCATGCGAACCCTAGTTATCCCTGTCTCTCAAGCGGCCGTAGCTAACTCCTTTGCGACGCCCGCTCGGCCCCCAGACCCGAGAAAGGTTCCGAAAATGATCTTTTCATCAGCTATCCGCAGGACGGCCACTGCTTTCGTGCTCGCGTGTGTCGCTGGCAGCACTATTGTCGGGCTCCTTCACGAACCGAAGACCCCACCGCTTGCCTGGACCTCATTGGCTATTGGCGCGGCTGCCCTGGTCTTAGTGCTCACAACAAGGCGAAGTCCGAAGCGTGATGCTGGTCTGTTCGCGGTCAGCGGGATGGGTAGTGGCGTTTTCATGGCGGCATTGACCGTTGGCTTCCCCGGGTCGCTTCCGACATGGCTTTGGACGATCGGCACGATCTGTCTTGGAACCGTGACCCTCGTCGTCGATGCTGACGCGTCCCAAAACAAATCCGTCAGTCGTCTCTAGGCATCGGCGATGCGAAAGTTGTTCGTTCTCGCGCTGGCGCTGGTCTCGTTCGTGGAGCGCCTGATCTGGGGCCGAGAGCGGGCTCCTCCGTACTTGAAGTAAAGGACTCGCGAGCCGCGATCCCGGGCTCGTTCCGGGCGATCGGCTCAGGGTGGAGAACACGTTCGATATTGATGTCTGACCAGAAACGCGGTCGGACTTCCAAGACCGACCGGTAATTGAGAATGGGGAATCGAATGAAAATGGTTAGGAATGCAAGGAAGGCAGTTGCGGCAGGAGCACTGACAGCGCTCATGGCAATCGGGGCCGCGTCGGGAGCGCAGGCCACTAGCGCATCGGGTACGGCATATTTCGACAACGGGCAGCCGATCACGGCAAATATGTGGATCCAGCCGGTATCAAATGGCGGTTGTGGAAGTTTTTCCTCATCGGCGGTGATGAACATATCACCCAATTGGATCCGCAACACGACATCGTTCTATCAGTACGGAGTTGGGTCCATCAGCATCAAGGGTGTCAATGTATCGGGATCCGGAACCAGCAATCCGGCGACACTTCAGTGGACCAACAGTAACGGCGCCCGCGGATCCTATCTGAGCGGCACTGTCTGCATGGGTTGGGGAGCGTTCTACCTAGGTGCGGATGTGGCGGCCACCGCTTACTACTACGGCAATTTGCGCACCGCTTCCGCGCGCGTATGACGAAGAGATCGGCACTGCAGTAATGAAAAGAAGCCTTGGTATATGCCGTCAAAAGTTGCAGCACACACGAAACGCCAAACTGGTGTCGGTGCTAATCGTGGCCATGCTTTGCCTGCCTGCCTGCAGTGCCGGTCTCTCCGCGCCGGCTAACGATGTGTCTGCCATACAAGAGGACTTGAAGAAGCTCCAAGGAATCAACGGTCTCATAAGGATGCCCGAAGGGGAGGGCCAAGAGCGTGGAGATCTGTACACCACAGCGTTGTACTCCGAGGACCTTGGTTCCTACCTGCTGGACGCGGACAACGCCAACAGGACTGTCCGTCAAGCACTGAGTGAGCAGTCCACAGCCGACCTGCCGACGCTCTGGTCGGCGCTCAAGTTGATTAGGGCTGCCGGCGCAGCTTTGCCTGCCGAATTGGAGAAGAGATTGGCCAGTGCCGCGATGCCTCCAAGGCAGCAGGATGTAGGCGCGGAAATCGCCGCCCTCTGGTTTTGGAGCGATATCGGTAGGATGCAAGGCTGGTCCGTGATCGCAGGAAAGTCCTTTGTGGAAGAAGCGCTCGTACGGCTTGGCGCAATTGACGTCAACTCGATCACGGACATGCCCTATCTTCTGTGGCGTCTCTTCGATTCCTATTCGGCTCTACAAAAGGAGAAACCCGGCGAATTGGAACGAGCGTTGAAGAAGGTGGATTCCAAGAAGCTGCCTGGCGACTATGAGTCAACCCTTGACTTTCAAGCCGTTCTTGAAGCGAGAGCAACTCTTAAAGATGATCTGGTCGTTCCTAACGATGCGAGAGACCATATCCTTAGGCTTCTGGCTTCAAGCCAGGTGCATGATGACGCGCTGATCGCCTCAATGCTGCGTTCCCTGGAATTGCTGAACGCAAAGACTGAGGCGCAGCGACTTGTCAAAGACCGCATTGTACCCAGGGTCGACCAGAAGACGGGACTTATCCGTTCATCAACTCTCGCCAAAGGGTCGGTCCACGGGACGTATCTTGCCGCGAGACTCCTCGACACGAGCTTTCCAGAGGTCGCAAGTGAGCGAACCCGAGACGAATTGGAACGGGTGCTAAAGGCGCCCGAAACCGATCTGATCTCTCAGCTCAAGGCGCTTGTTGCGCTCAAGCGTTCTGGATCTTCATCCTGGGGGAGCTACGGTTCGGTCATCGATCGGGGACGGGCAGCTCTTCCGGCCGCTGTGACGTTCGCAAATCTCAGCGGGTACGTCGAGTTGGTGGACGTTCTGGTGCAGCTTGAGCCCAATGCCCGGTTGCCTCGACTGGAGGCATTCGATGCAGACGCCGGAGTTGAAGACCTACTCTCCGGCGCTCTGATGGCGCTCTCTAACTCCATGTACTTCTCAAACAGCCAAGAAGTGAGATCAATGTTTCCGGCCGTCCAGTCCGCTCTCCCGCAGATTATCCGTTCCCCCAAAGGAAAAAGCCTGAACTATTTTCGGGCGTTGACCGCCATGACGAACGCAAGTCAGTCCGGACTCGGATCAAACGACTTCGACAAGGCGGCCGAGGAACTCCGGACTCTGAAAGGCTGCAAAGAATTCCCGTCTCTGTATCGGATGGAACCAGACAAGGCGTCACCGTGTAGCCTCTCGATTTCAGCTGCCATGATTGCGGTCCCGGGTGCCTTCGACTTCGGGGAGAACTAATGAGCTCGGTTCTGCGTCTTGAAAACATCGCCAAGGCTTTTTTAGATGAACGCGGGACGCGACAGTTGGTCCTTTCTGGAGTCAGCCTGAACGTCGAGGCTGGTGAAATCGTCTGGTTGCGAGGTGAGTCAGGGTCAGGGAAGTCCACGATTCTCAATATCTCCGGACTTCTGTCAACCCCCGATGCCGGCAAGGTGTGGATCAACGGTGACGACAGAACCAAGGCATCGTCCCGGACGGCTAGTCTTGTCCGCTCAAGCGAAATTGGAATGGTGTTTCAGAGCAGCAACCTCCTGCCCGAACTCACGGCGTTGGAAAATGTCCTCCTTGCCAGCCGCCAGCCCATGACACGCGCAACGATTACGGAGCAGCTGGATCGCCTCGGTCTTGCGGCGGTCGCTGACCGGCAAGCGAAGAGGCTTTCCGGTGGGCAGCAACAAAGAGTCGCGTTTTGCCGCGCACTGATCAACGAACCATCGCTGCTACTAGCGGACGAACCAAGTTCGGGTCTTGACGCGACAAACACTGAAGCCATCCTGGACGCCATGCGAACGGGCGCCAACAGCGGGTGCGGTGTCCTCGTCGCTTCCCACGACCAAGTCTTCCAGCAGGTGGCCCACCGTCAGCTTCCTATGAAGGAGTTGCTCCTTGAACAGAAATAGAATCTTTGCTGCGAGGTCAGTGCGGCTTTCTCTATCGAAATTGAGGCCACTCGCGGTCCTGATGAGTCTTGGCATCGCGGTATTCATTTTCGCCGACAGCATCGTCGGGGCCGGCATAAGTTCATACTCAAACAAGATCACCACCAACTCCGCCCTGAATTACGTTGAGGTGACATCGGTCGGTCCAGACTCAGCTCGCCAGATCACCGACGACTCGTTGTCCCGGTTCGACCAAATCGATCACGTGGTGGGGTCCTCCGGCTGGGCGCAAATTGACCTCGCCATCGAGGATCCGGCGAACTGGCCATCTCAGAACAACCCCGGTGCATTCATGGGGACGCCATTTATCAGTGGCATCGCCCCAAAAGTACTGCTCGGAGACGTGCCCGGAGACGGCCCTGGGGTAGGCCAGATCCTGCTTCCCGACAAGGGACAGGGCCAGAAATACGCTCAGTTGCTCGGCAAGGAAATGAGCTTCGTGTACACAAAGGAAATCGGCCCCGGCAACGGGGAACCCGTTTCCATATCTCTCCGGGTGTCAGGAATCTATGACAACTCGTCGCCGGGCACGGATGGCGCGCAGGCCGCGTACGTATCTCGCGAGTTACTCAAGTCAACACTCGCCAACGCCCGGCCAAATGCCAAAGGGTTAACCTATCCCCGCGCATATGTTCGCGTTGACTCAGCAGACGAAGTGGTCAATGTACAAAACCAGGTCCGAGCCCTCGGATACTCAGTGAACAGCGTCGCGGGCCAAATCCGCTCCCTGTCAGGCCTGTTTGCTCTTCTTGCCCTCGTCAGCTGGGTGATCGGTGGGTTCCTGATCATCTTCTGCCTCGGCGTTGGAGTGTCTGTTGGTGGCAGTTGGATCAAGCAGAGAGCTCGCGAAGTGGGTCTCCTCAAAGCCATCGGCTGGTCGGGGGCCTCGATAGCAGGGGTTTACATGGTCGAGTTGGCGGCAGTGGGTCTCATCATTGGCGTAGCGGGTGCACTCCTGGGAACCTTTTGCTCCATCGTAGGAACGGCGGTCTTCAGCGGCCTACAGCTCGACCTCTTGCCGGTGGCTGCGTGGGCAATGCCCAACTGGCTGCTCGTGCTCGGAGCGCTCCTCTGCGTGCCTTTGTTCCTGTGCCTTGGAGCCGTTGGCCACGTCGCAAGACTCGCTCGGCTCGACGCGGATTCCTCGCTGAGGGACCTGTAGCTCCGCCTCGTGCCCCAGACTCCGAGCAAAGCGCGCGCCCGCGTTTTCCGCCGTCGGGACCGGTCCGAATATTTCGGCTTGGCGCGAAGTGTCTGCGACGTATTTGCCGGTCTCGAACCAGGCGAGCATGGAGCTCATGTCCTTGACCATTGGGACAAAAGGTCCCATTAACCTCGATCTTTCACGAGGCAGGATTTCGGCGGGGTCAGGGCTTACTGGCTGCCTG